>JAFAPJ010000368.1 GCA_019247255.1 Methylobacteriaceae bacterium
GGGCGAGCCAGGCGAGGAAGCGCGCGAAGGCCGCCCCGTCCCGCCGATGCGCCTCGCGGGTCCCGGCGATCTCGACCGGGTTCTTGACGGCCTTCAGCCGCGCGATCGGGTCCGGCCCGTCATCCGCCTCGCCGCCCGCCTCGCCCAGACGATCGGCGAGGGCGGAGGCCGCCGTCGCCGCGTCGAGCCGGACTTTGGCGCGCGCCTCGCCGAGGCGCCGCAGAGCGGGCGCGAGCGCGTCCGGCGGGCGCAGGTCCGCCACGCCGCCCAGCACGTCGCCCGTCTCGTTCGTGAGCTTCGCGGGGTCGAGGAAGAGGATCGGCCGCTCGTCCGTCGCGGCCGGGATCAGCGCGTAGCCGAGCGCCAGCGGCGTATGGGCCACGTCGCCCCCGCGCAGGTTGAAGGTCCAGGCGAGGCTGTGGGGATCCGAGACGAGGAGCGCGCCGACGCCGTCCTTCGCGAGCGCCGCGCGGACCCGCCCGAGCTTTGCGGGCACGTCCTCGCCGGCGAGCTCCATCGCCCGGATCGTGACGGGGGCGCGGGGCGGTGACGGGCGGTCGGCCCAGACCGCGTCGATCGGGTTGCCGTCCGTCGGGACGAGGCGGCCACCGGCTTTCCCCGCCGCCGCGCTGAGCCGCTTCACGGACGCCTTCGTGTGCAGCCAGGGGTCGTAGCCGAGCGCCGCGCCGGCCGGGAGGTTCGCCTCGATCCAGGCTTCGGGCGAGGTCTCGCCGCTCGGCACGATCGTGAGCAGGGACGTGTCGACCTGCGCCGGCGCCTGCAGGACGTAGCGCCCGTCGACGAGGAGCGCGGCTTGGCCCGCCAGCACGATCGCGGTCCCGGCCGATCCCGTGAAGCCGGTGAGCCAAGCGAGGCGCTCGGCATGCGGCGGCACGTATTCGGACTGGTGCTCGTCCGCCCGGGGCACCACGAAGCCGTCGAGACCCCGCCGGGCGAGCTCGGCGCGCAGCAGCGGGATGCGCTCGGTCCCGTGGGACGGGGACGCGACGTCGTCGAAGCTCTGGAAGCGGGTGCTCATGAACTGGACGCTCTTCGGCGGGGCACCGGGAACGGGGAGGCGCCCCGTCGCGACAGAACGAGGGTCGCCCAGCCGTCGAGCACCGACCGGCGGCGGAGCCGCAGGCCGCTTGCGGCATAGGCCGAGAGGATTCCCGGCACGTCGGGGACGAGGAGGCCGGACAGGATGAGCGTGCCGTCCGGCGCGAGGCACCGGGCGACCGAGGGCGCGAGTCCGCGCAGCGGCTTCGCCAGGATGTTCGCGAGGACGAGGTCGAAACGGCCCGGCCGGCCGGCGCGCGGGTGGCGCACGCCCGGCGCCACGTAGAAGTGGACGAGAGGCGCGAGCTCGTTCAGCCGCGCGTTCTCCCGCGCGACCGCGACCGCGACGGGATCGAGGTCGCCGGCGACGATCGGGTGCCGCAATGCGCGGGCGGCCGCGAGGGCGAGGACGCCCGTCCCGGTCCCGACATCGAGGACCGCCCGCGGGCGCCGGCGCTTGATCTCGCCCGCGAGCGCCAGGAGGCAGCCGCGCGTCGTGCCGTGATGGCCGGTCCCGAAGGCGAGCGCGGCCTCGATCTCGAGCGCCCAGTCGTTCGGCGCGACGCGGGCCCGGTCATGCGCGCCGTGAACCAGGAAGCGCCCGGCCCGCACCGGCGCGAGCCCTTCGAGCGAAGCCCGGACCCAATCCTCGCCCGCGAGCGTCTCGAAGCAGGCGGCGTCGATCGCCTCGCCGACGATCGGCCGGGCGAGCTCGCGGATCGCCGCCTCGTCCGGCGGCGAGGCGAAATAGGCTTCGAGCAGCCAGCCGCGTCCGTCGGGCTTCTCGAAAGCCGCCACAGCGGTCTCGGTCGGGTCGAACACCTCGCCGAGGAGCTCCGTGACCGCGCGCGCCCGGCGCTCGTCCGTCTCGAGCCTGAGCACGTGCGTCGGGCGGTGCGGGGGCAGGCCTTCGAGCATCGTCCCGCGCACTACATCGGGCGGCCCGCGCTGTCATCGCGCTTGCAAGCGGAGCCTCAGGGGGCCATGTACGCGACGCGCGAAAGCAGGTTCCCGCCCGACGATGACGTCGCCCGGCGGCGAAACGCGCTTGCCCCGAGGCCGTGAGACCTTATGAGCCGGGCAGGTCGCGCCGCGACGTCACGGGACAGGGTGCTTATGGCGAAAGAGGAATTGATCCAGTTCGAGGGACTCGTGCTCGAGGCGCTGCCCGACACGCGCTTCCGCGTCCAGCTCGACAGCGGTCACGAGATCATCGCGTATACCGCGGGCAAGATGAAGAAGAACCGGATCAAGACCCTCGCCGGCGATCGCGTGACGGTCGAGATGTCGCCCTACGACCTCGACAAGGGCCGGCTGATCTTCCGGCACAAGGACGAGCGCGGCCCCGTCGGCCTGAGGCCCGGCCAGCGGCCCCAATTCCGCCGGCGCTGAGGGCCGGAGCGCCATCTTTTTCAAATCTGACGGCGGTTTGATCGTCGCTGTTGCCGGATAGACCTAGTCGGCGGCGATTTCGTCCGTATAGCTTCACCGTGACGCGTGACGGAGAAGCGGGATGCTGCGGAGCTGGGTCGGGGGTATCGCGGTCGCGATGACGGTCGGCGGAACGGCGCTCGCGGCCGATCTGCCCGTGCGGCGCGCGCCGCCGCTCGTCGCGGCTCCGGTCGTGTTCTCCTGGACCGGGTGCTCGTTCGGGACGCTCACGGGCTACGCCGTCAGCAACCGGCAGCCGATCCGCACCGTCGGCAACACGCCCGCGACGGCGACCAATGTGGGCTTGCTGCGGCGCCCGCCGCTCATCAACAGCGAGCAGGATGGGTTCACGAGCTTCGGCGGCGGCGCGGGTTGCGACTACCAGTTCACGCCGGGCAATGGCCTCGTGATCGGTGGCGCGGCGGATGCCACCTGGACCGACCTCTATCGCAACCGGAATTATTTCGGCCCGGCTCTCGCCGTGAACGGCTTCGTGCCGGATCCTTCCCAGTTCCGGCAGGGGCTCGATTGGCTCGGCACCGCGCGGGGTCGGGTCGGCTGGGGCTACGATCGCTTCCTGATCTACGGAACCGGCGGCCTCGCCTTCGGCAACGTCTTCTACCGGGCCCGCTTCTTCAACGGCGCCGGGCAGCTCGCTTTCCTCGGCCAGTACGACGACATCTCGACCGGTACGGTCTACGGCGGCGGCATCGAGTACGCGCTCCCGGCCGACAGCTTCCTCGGGAAGTACTCGCTGCTCGGCCTTCTCGGCATCCAGTCCTCGGCCATCACCGCCAAGTTCGAGTATCTGCGCTACGATCTCGGGCGGCGGAACGTGCTCGTGAATACGACGGGCTTCACGCCGGCGGTCGGGTCGTACACGTCCCGGTTCAGCACGGCCGGCGACCTCTTCCGCGGCGGCCTGACCTACCGGTTCAACGCGTTCTGACGCTTCGCGCGCCCGTCTGACCGACGGAGCCTTCGCGGCCGGGCGCGCGCTTGCGCCCGGGCGACGGCGCGGGCAGAGCGGAGCGCGATGGCCGGCCCCGCGCTCCCTCCCGATCCCGCGCCGCGGCTCTGGGCGGAGGGGCTGGCGCTTCGACGCGGCGGCCGAGCGATTCTCGCTGGCGTCAGCTTCGCGCTCGCGCCCGGCGACGCCCTCCTGGTCACGGGCCGCAACGGGGCCGGCAAGTCGAGCCTGCTCGCGGCGCTTGCGGGTCTGCTGCGACCCGATGCCGGGCGGATCGGGCTCGATGGCCAGGACGAGGCCGGTCCGGCCGAACGCCTTCACCTGATCGCTCACCGCGACGCGCTGAAAGCCGCGCTCACCGCCGGCGAGAACCTCGCGGTCGCGGCGGCGATCTGCGGCGGGCCCGGTCTCGCGCCCGAGGCGGCGCTCGCCAGGCTCGGGCTTCCGGGCGCCGTGCGGCTTCCCGTCGCCTACCTGTCGGCCGGGCAGCGGCGCCGGGTCGCCCTCGCCCGGCTCCTCGTCGCGCGCCGGCCGATCTGGCTCCTCGACGAGCCGACGACGGCGCTCGACGCCGCTGGCCAGGAGCTTCTCCTCGGGCTTCTCGCCGAGCATCTCGCTGGGGGCGGCTCCGTTCTCGCGGCGACCCACGCGCCCCTGCCGCTTCCCGGCGCCCGTGAATTGCGGCTCGACGCCTTCGGGCCGCGGCGGGACGTCGCCGACGGCTTGCCTGCGGAGGTCTGGTGATCCGGCCGGCCCTCGCGCTCGCGCTGCGGGACCTTCGCCTCGCCGGGCGGGTCGGCGGGTCGGGCGCGCTCGGGCTCGTCTTCTTCCTGATGGTCGTCGTGCTCGTGCCGTTCGGGCTCGGGCCGGACCTCGCGCTTCTCGCCCGGATCGGCCCGGCGATCCTGTGGATCGCCGCGGTCCTCGCGATCCTGATCGGCCTCGACCGGCTGTTCCAGGCCGACCAGGAGGACGGCTCGCTCGACCTCCTGCGCCTCTCCCCCGCGCCGCTCGAGCTCCTGGTTCTCGCCAAGGTCGCGGCCTATTGGCTGACCACCGGCCTGCCCCTCGCGCTGGCGACCCCGCTCTTCGGCCTCCTCCTCGCGCTCGACCCCGAGACCACGCTCCGGGCGACCGTGGCGCTGGCGCTCGGCACGCCGGGCCTCGCTTTCCTGGGCGCGGTCGGGGCGGCGCTGGCGGCCTCGCTCCGGCGCGGCGGGCTCATCATCGCGATCCTGGTGATCCCCTCCATGATCCCGATCCTGATCTTCGGGGTCGCGGCGAGCGGGGCCGAGGCCGCGAGCGGCCAGGCCCGCACCATCCTCGTCGCCCTGACCCTCGCCTCCGCCGCGATCGGCACGGTCGCGAGCGCGACCGCGCTCCGGGCCGGCGAATGACGACGCCGGGCCGGCGAATGACGGCTTC
>JAFAPJ010000418.1 GCA_019247255.1 Methylobacteriaceae bacterium
TGCACCGCCCATGCGGTCCACGAGACGGCGCGTGATCGCCAGCCCGAGTCCCGTCCCGATGCCGCGGGCGACCGCGAGACCGCCCTGGTCGAATTCCTCGAAGATGCCGGGCAAGCGATCGTCGGCGATCCCGGGCCCGGTATCGACGACCGCGAAGGCGAGTTGCCCGTCGGGCTCGCGCTCGACGAGGAGGCCGACGCCGCCGCGCTCGGTGAACTTCACGGCATTGCCGGCGAGGTTGAAGAGCACCTGCCGCAGCCGGTCGCGATCGCCCCGCACCTCGCGCGGCACGTCGTGCCCCACGAACACCGCGAGCTCGATGCCCTTGTCCTGCGCGCGGGGCGCGAGGAGCTCGGCGACGCTTTGCACGAGCGGCTCGATCTCGACCGTCTCCTCGACGAGATCGAGCCGGCCGGCCTCGATGCGGGAGAAGTCGAGGATCTCCTCGATCAGCGACATGAACGCCTCGGCCGAGCCGCGCATCGCCTGCACGTAGCTCACCTGCTCCGGGTCGAGCTTCGTCCGCAGAAGCAGGTCCGACATGCCGAGGATGCCGGAGAGCGGGGTCCGGAACTCGTGGCTGACGGTCGCGAGGAAGCGTGATTTCGCCTCGCTCGCGGCTTCCGCGCGCTGGCGGGCGGCTTCGGATGATGCGAGAGCGGCGCGTTCGGCCCGATCGATCGCGGCGCGGCGCAGGGCCGCGACCAGGATGGCGGCAACGAGCGCGGCGAGCGCGGCCATCGCCGCGCCCGTGGCGCCGCCCCCCAGGTGCTCGGTCCCGACCAGCGGATCCATGCGCCTCCCGTCCCCGCGCCCGAGATGGCGCGACCCGGAGGCTAGGGCGCGCGCGCCGACATTCCTTTGCGGATTTCGTTCAAATGCGACGCATCCCGCCCGGGCGCACCGGCGTCGGTCAGATGCGCTCGATGATCTTCTCGCCGAACAAACCCTGCGGGCGGATCATCAGGACCGCGAGCGCGATGATGTAGGCGAGCCAGGATTCGATGCCGCCGCCGACGAGCGGCCCCCAATAGAGCTCGCCGAGCTTCTCGCCGACCCCGATGATGAGACCGCCGACGATGGCGCCCGGGACGGAGGTGAGGCCTCCGAGGATGAGCACGGGCAACGCTTTCAGCGCGATGACCTCGAGCGCGAACGAGACCTCGGACCGCGCGCCCCACATGATGCCGGTCGCGAGAGCCACGATGCCGGCCGTGAACCAGACCACGACCCAGATCTGGTTGAGCGAGATGCCGACGGAGAGCGCGGCCTTGTGGCTGTCCGCGACGGCCCGGAGCGCCCGGCCGATGCGCGTGCGCTGAAAGAAGACCGCGAGGGCGGCGACCGCGACCGACGCGATGACCGCGGCCGCGATGTCGATCTTCTGGAGAGAGACAAGCCCGCCGAGGATCGGGAGGTCGACCGAGCCGCGGGGCAGCCCGAGCTCGGTCGTGATCATCTGCTTCGGGGAGCCGCCGAAGACGAGCTCGCCGAAGCCGATGAGCAGGTAGGTGAGCCCGAAGGTCGCCATGAACAGGATGATGTCGGGCTGGTTCACGAGCGGGCGCAGCACCACCCGCTCGATCCCGATCGCGAGGAGGAGCATGACGGCGAGCGTGAGGAGGTGCGCGAGATAGGCCGGAACGCCCTTCTCGGCGAGGCCGACGAGCGTCAGCGCCGCGAACACCACCATGATGCCCTGCGCGAAGTTGAAGACGCCGGACGCCTTGAAGATGAGCACGAAGCCGAGCGCGATGAGCGAGTAGAGGACCCCCGAGACGCGCCCCTCCCAGACCGTCTGGGCGAGGAGGTCCGGCGCGCCCGCCATCTGCACGAAGGGGTCGACCGCGATCTTGTAGAGGATGTCCATCAGGCCGCCTCGCCTGGAGGCGGCGCGGTCACCGCGGGGCGCTCCTCACGCATGGGGCTGGCCGAGATAGGCCGCGATGACGCGCTCGTCGCGCTTCACCTCGGCGGGCGTGCCGTCCGCGATCTTGCGGCCGTATTCGAGGACGACGACACGGTCCGAGAGGTCCATGACGACACCCATGTCGTGCTCGATGAGCGCCACCGTCGTGCCGAACTCGCTGTTCACGTCGAGGATGAAGCGGCACATGTCCTCCTTCTCCTCGAGGTTCATGCCGGCCATCGGCTCGTCGAGGAGCAGGATCTCGGGCTCCATGGCGAGCGCGCGGCCGAGCTCGACGCGCTTCTGCAGCCCGTAGGGCAGCTTGCCGACCGGCACCTTGCGGATCGCCTGGATCTCGAGGAAGTCGATGATCTCCTCGACGACGCGCCGGTGCGCGATCTCCTCGCGCATCGCGGGGCCCGCCCGCAGCGCCTGCCAGAACAGGCCGCGATGCATCTTCAGGCTTCGGCCCGCCATGATGTTGTCGAGCGTCGTCATGCCCTTGAACAGCGCGACGTTCTGGAAGGTCCGGGCGATGCCGCCGCGAGCCGCCGCGGACGGCCGCATCTTCGGCCGCCGCTCGCCCTTGAACAGGATGGCGCCTTCGCTCGGATGGTAGAAGCCGTTGATGCAGTTCAGCATCGAGGTCTTGCCGGCCCCGTTCGGGCCGATGATGGCGCGGATCTCGCCCTTCTGGATGTCAAAGGTGACGTCCGTCAGCGCCTTCACGCCCCCGAAGGCGAGCGAGACGTTCTCGACCGCCAGGATCACGTCGCCTTTGACGATGAGCGGCCCGTCCGGCGCCCTCATGCCGCAATCTCGAGCTCGGGCGCGGCGGCGACCGGGTGCGGCTCCATGTCGTGGACCGCGAGCCGGGCCGCGATGACGCCCTTGCGGCCATCCTCGAAGGTGACCTCGGTGCGGATGTCGGCCTCGCGCGAGCCGTCGAACAGGGCGGCGATGAGCGGGGCGTAACGCTCGGCGATGAAGCCGCGACGGACCTTCTGGGTGCGGGTGAGCTCGCCGTCGTCGGCGTCGAGCTCCTTGTGCAGGATCAGGAAGCGCCGGATCTGCGCCCCGCCCATCCTGGGCTCGGCCGCGAGCGAGCGGTTCACCTCGTCGACATGCTCCCGGATGATGGCCGCGACCCGCGGGTCGGCCGCCAGCTCCTGGTAGGATCCGTAGGTGACGTTGCTGCGCTCGGCCCAGGAGCCGACCGCCACGAGATCGATGTTGACGAAGCAGGCCACGCAGTCCCGCCCGTCCCCGAACGCCACCGCCTCCTTGATGTTCGGGTAGAACTTCAGCTTATTCTCCACGTATTTCGGCGGGAAGAGCGAGCCGTCGCTCAGGCGCCCGACATCCTTGGCGCGGTCGATGATCTTGAGGTGGCCGGTCGTGTCCAGAAAGCCGGCATCGCCCGAGCGGACGAAGCCGTCGGCCGTCTTCGTCTCGGCGGTCTTCGCGTCGTCCTTGTAATATCCCGCGAAGACGCCGGGCGAGCGGTAGAGAACCTCGCCCGAAGGATCGAGCCGTATCTCGACCTGCGGGGCGGGGCGCCCGACCGTGTCCGCCCGGATCTCGCCGTCCGGCTGCATGGTCACGTAGACCGAGGCTTCGGTCTGGCCGTAGAGCTGCTTGAGGTTGATGCCGATCGACCGGTAGAACCGGAAGATCTCAGGGCCGATCGCCTCGCCGGCCGTGTAGCCGACCTTGACCCGCGACAGCCCGAAGCGGCTGCGCAGCGGCGCGTAGACGAGCGCGTCGCCGAGCGCATAGACCACGCGATCGAGAAGGCCGACCCGCTCGCCGTTGAGGATCGGCTCGCCGACCCGGCGGGCGTGATCGAGGAAGTAGCGGTAGAGCCGCCGCTTGAGGGCCGACGCGTCCTCCATCCGGACGGTCGTGAGGGTCAGGATGTTCTCGAACACCCGGGGCGGCGCGAAGATGTAGGTCGGGCCGATCTCGCGCCGGTCCTCGACGACCGTGTCGGGGCTCTCGGGGCAGCTCACGCAGAGCCCCGCGATGATCGCCTGCGCGTAGGAGAAGATGTGGTCGCCGACCCAGGCGATCGGCAGGTAGGCGATGATCTCGTCCGTCTCGTCGAGCTTGTCGAAGGCGCAGCCGATCTCGCCCGCCCGGATCACGTTGTCGAAGGTGAGCATCACGCCCTTCGGTCGGCCGGTCGTCCCCGACGTGTAGAGGATGACGCTGAGGTCGCTGCCGCGCCCTGCCGCGAGCGCCTCGTCGAGCGCGGCCGCTGCCTCGGGGTTGCGCCCGAGACGGTCGCGACCGGCGGCCGCCACCTGGGCCAGGCTCTCGAGCCGCGGGTCGTCGTAGGCGCGAAGCCCTCGCGGCTCGTCGTAGAGGAGAGCGGTGATACGGCCGAGGCGTTCGCCGACCGAGAGCAGCTTGTCGACCTGCTCCTGGTCCTCCACCACCGCGTGGGTGACCTCCGCGTGGTCGAGCACGTAGGCCATCTCGTCCGCGACCGACTCGGCGTAGACCGGGACCGGAACGGCGCCGAGCCATTGGGAGGCCGCCATGGCCCAGTAGAGACGAGGCCTGTTCTGCCCGACGATCGCGATCTTGACGCCGCGTCCGACCCCGCGCGCCGCAAGCCCGGCCGCGAGCGCCCGGACCTCGTCCGCGACCTCCGCCCAGGTCCAGCTCTGCCAGATGCCGAGGTGCTTGTGCCGGAAGGCCGGCCGCGCCGGCCGCAGCGCCGCATTCCGGACGAGGAGCTTCGGGAGCGTGTCTGCTGCAGGATCGTGCAAGCTGCCTGCAACCTTCTCTTGCGCGTCCGCTTGGAGCATGGTTTGAGCGGCGCCCCGGCCCGGGAGGGTGTCGCATGCGGGTGGGCGGACCCGCCATGCGACTGAAGTTGAAGCATTGGTCGCGGCCGCGAGCGACGTCGTCCTGTAACCTCGCGCTGGACGTGACACGCGTGGAGACCGCCATGGCCGCCGCGCCCCTACCCATCCTGTCGCCCGGCCGAACGCTGCTCTTCGCGGCCGCCTGCGGCGCCGCGGCCGCGAACATGTATTACGCGCAGCCCCTGATCGGCCTGATCGCACCCTCGGTCGGCCTCCCGGCCGAGCTCGGCAGCCTGATCGTCACGCTGTCGCAGATCGGCTACGCGATCGGGCTCGTCCTGCTCGTGCCGCTCGGCGACCTCGTCGAGAACCGCCGGCTCGCTGTCGTCACGCTCGTCGCCACCTCCGTCGCGGTTTTCGCGCTGTCGCGAGCCGGATCGCCCGCCGAGGTCCTGACCGCGGCCGCCGCTGTCGGGCTCACGGCCGTCGTGGTGCAGATGCTCGTGCCTTTTGCCGCGCATCTCGCCCCGGAGGCGTCCCGCGGCGCGGCGGTCGGCAACGTCACGAGCGGGCTTGTCCTCGGCATCCTGCTCGCGCGGCCCGTCGCGAGCCTCGGGGCCGACCTGTTCGGCTGGCGGACGGTCTTCGTCGGCTCCGCGCTCCTCACGCTCGCGCTCGCCGTCATCCTGGCGCTCGCCCTGCCCTACCGGCGCCCCGAGCCTACGCATAGCTACGTCGAGCTGCTGCGCTCCATGGGTCCGCTGCTGCGGCGCGAACGCGTCCTCCAGCGCCGGATCGTGATCCAGTGCGCGCTGTTCGCGAACTTCTCGCTGTTCTGGACCGCGGTCCCGCTGGAGCTCGCGGGTCCGCCCTACGAGCTCAGCCAGAGAGGCATCGCGCTCTTCGGCCTCGCGGGCGCGATGGGCGTGCTGATCACCCCGCTCGCCGGCCGGCTCGCCGATCGCGGCCACGGCCCGGTTGCGACCCGGGTCGCGCTCGCGCTCGCCGTCGGGGCCTTCGCGCTCGCCTGGGCGGGCCCGCAATCCGTCATCCTCCTGGCGATCACGGCGATCACGCTCGATGCCGGGGTGCAGCTCGGCCTCGTCACGGGGCAGCGCGAGATCTACGCGCTGCAGCCGCAGGCGCGCAGCCGCCTGAACGGCATCTTCATCGCCAGCTTCTTCGCGGCCGGCGCGGTCGGCTCCGCCCTCGCGAGTCCGGTCTACGAGGCCTGGGATTGGCCGGGAATCGCGGCGGCCGGCCTCGCCATCGCGCTTGCCGGTCTCGTCTTCGTGCTGCTGACGGGGCGACGCGCCGCCCCGTAGAGCGCCATGTCTGCGACGCCTATTCGGCAGCCTGCGCCAGCGCCGGTCCGGAGCTCGGCGCCCGCAAGCGGGCGAGGAGGTCTGCCTCCTCGCGTTTGGCGGCCGTGAGGTGCCGCTCCTTGACGTGGCCGAAACCGCGGATCTTCGCCGGGATGGAGGCGAGGCCGATCGCGGTCACGTGGTTCTGCGCAGTGAGCCCCGTCGCGACCTCGTCGAGGAGCTTACGATAATCCGCGACGAGCCGTCGCTCGGCGCGCCGCTCGGCCGTGTAGCCGAACACGTCGAGCGCCGTGCCGCGCAGGCGCTTCCCCTTCGCGAGGAGCCCGAAGGCGCCCATCATCCAGGGCCCGAAGCTCATCTTGCGCGGCAGGCCCGTCGCCGGGTCGCGGCGCGCGAGAAGCGGCGGCGCGAGGTGGAACTCGAAGCGCAGGTTCTCACCCTCGAAGGCGTTCGCGACCTGCCGGGCGAAATGGCCGTCGGTGTAGAGCCTAGCGACCTCGTACTCGTCCTTGTAGGCCATGAGCTTGAACAGCGAGCGCGCGACCGCCTCCGTCAGCGCCGTCGATCCCGGGACGGTCCGGGCCTCGACCGCCCGGATCCGCTCGACATCCTGCCGGTAGCGCTCCGCATAGGCCGCGTCCTGGTAGTCGGTCAGGAGGGCGACGCGACGCGCGATCGTTTCGTCCAGCGTCTCGGAGAGACGGCGGGAATCGATCCCGACCGGCTTCTCGTTCCGGCCTCCGACCAGGGCCGCGACCGCGTCCGGCTTCGCGGCGGCGCGCCGCCCCCATTCGAAGGCGTCGAGGTTCATCTTGACGGCCTCGCCGTTGAGCTCGATCGCCCGGCGGATCGCGTCGCGGGACAACGGCACCCGGCCTGTCTGCCAGGCGTAGCCCAGCATGAACATGTTGGCGGCGATCGCATTGCCGAGGAGCGCGGTCGCGATCCCGGTCGCGTCGATGAGCGAGGCGCCGGAGCCCTGCTCGCTCGCTCCGCCCGCGGCCTTGACGACCGCCCGCTTCACCCGCTCGGCCGGCAAGGAGAAGTCGGCGTTGCGGGCGAAGTCGCCGGGCATCACCTCGGCGATGTTGAGGACGACGCCCGTCCGGCCCGCCTTCATGGCGGCCAGGACCTTCTTGGTTCCGGTCACGACGAGGTCGCAGCCGAGGACGAGGTCCGCCTGACCGGCCGTCACCCGGATGGATTGGATGTCGTCCTGGCTGTTGGCGAGCCGGACATGGCTGAACACGGCGCCGCCCTTCTGGGCGAGCCCGGCCATGTCGATCATGCCGAGGCCCTTGCCCTCGAGATGGGCCGCCATGCCGAGGATCGCCCCCACCGTCACGACGCCGGAACCGCCGACTCCGGTCACGATGATGTTGAAGGTCTGCTCGATGGCGGGGAGCGCGGGCTCCGGCAGGGCCGCGAAGGCGCCCGGGTCGGCCGAAGCCGCGGCCGGCACGCTCCGGCGCGGCTTCGCGCCGTGTACGGTCACGAAGGAGGGGCAGAACCCCTTCACGCAAGAGAAGTCCTTGTTGCAGTTCGATTGGTCGATGCGGCGCTTGCGGCCGAACTCGGTCTCGAGCGGCTGGACCGCGACGCAGTTCGACTGGACGGAGCAATCCCCGCAGCCCTCGCAGACGAGGTCGTTGATGATGACCCGCTTGTCCGGGTCCGGGAAGGCGCCGCGCTTGCGCCGGCGACGTTTCTCGGACGCGCAGGTCTGGTCGTAGATCATCACGGTCGTGCCCGGGACACCGGCCAGCTCGCGCTGAACGCCGTCGAGGTCGTCCCGGTGGTGGATCGTGAGCCCCGCCGGCCATTGCACCGTGGACGGGTACTTGTGCGGCTCGTCCGTCACGAGTGCGATCCGCTCCACCCCCTCCGCCTTCACCTGGCGGGCGATCATGTCGACCGTGAGCGCGCCCTCGTGAGGCTGGCCGCCCGTCATCGCGACCGCGTCGTTGTAGAGCAGCTTGTAGGTGATGTTCGTCTTGGTGTGGACGGCCCAGCGCAGGGCCAGCGAGCCCGAATGGTTGTAGGTGCCGTCGCCGAGATTCTGGAATACGTGCCCGCGGGTCGAGAAGTTCGATTCCCCGATCCAGTTCGCGCCCTCCCCGCCCATCTGGGTGAAGCCGTCCGTCGAGCGGTCCATCCACTGGACCATGTAATGGCAGCCGATGCCGGCATAAGCCCGCATCCCGTCCGGCACCTTGGTCGAGCTCGAATGCGGGCAGCCGGAGCAGAAATGCGGGATGCGGTTCGCGACGTCGCCGGTCGCGGCGAGGACGGACTGGAACTCCTTCAGCCGCCGCACGCGGCCCGCGAGATCCTCGTCCGAATGGTAGCGCAGCAGGCGCTCGCCGATCGCGATCGCGATGTCGTTCGCGTCGAGCGCGCCCTTGACGGGAAACAGCCAGCCGCCCGCCTCGTCCTTCTTGCCGATGCAGACGGGCTGGTTCGCGGTCCCGTAGAGCTCCTCGCGGACCTGGACCTCGATGAGCGAGCGCTTCTCCTCGACCACGATCAAGAGGTCGAGCCCGCGCGCGAAGTCGACGAGCTCGCGCTGGGACAGGGGCCAGGGGCAGGCGACCTTGTAGAGGCGCAGGCCCATTCCGTTCGCCTTGACCTCGTCGAGGCCGAGCTCGTCGAGCGCCTCGCGCACGTCGAGGTAGCTCTTGCCGACCGTGATCACGCCGACCTTCGGGTTGAGCCCGCCCGACAGCACCAGGTGATTGAGGTTGTTCGCTCGCACGAAGGCGAGCATCGCGTCGCGCTTGAAATCGTGGAGGCGCGCCTCCTGCTCGAGGATGCCGTCCGGCGTGCGGATGTTCAGCCCGGCCGGCGGCATCGCGAAATCGGTCGGGATC
>JAFAPJ010000420.1 GCA_019247255.1 Methylobacteriaceae bacterium
AGCCCGTGCGGCTCCAGGATCAGGAAGACGATGATCAGGGCGCCGACGATCATGAAGGTCAAGTGCTCGACCGTGGAGGGCGCGACCGTGATCCCGATCGCGGGCAGGGAGGCCTTGAGCGCGATCGGCAGGAGGTAGATCAGGCCCGCCCCCAGGAAGGAACCAAGGAGCGAGCCGAGCCCGCCGATGATCACCATGAAGAGGATCAGGAAGGAGCCGTTGATCCCGAAGGCCTCCGGCTCGGCCGAGCCGTACCAGAGGAAGACGAGGAGCGCGCCCGCGACCCCGCAATAATAGGACGAGACCGCGAAGGCGAGGAGCTTCGTCCGCAGGAGCCGGATGCCGATGAGCTCGGCCGCGATGTCCATGTCGCGCACCGCCATCCAGGTGCGGCCGATGCGGCCGTGCACGATGTTGGAAGCCACGAGCGTCAAGGCGGTCACGATCGTGAGAACCACGAGGTAGCGCGTTTCCGGCGCGGCGTTCGGACCCGTCACCGGCACGCCGAACAGCGTGCGGGTCGGCACCTCGATCGCGCCGGACACGTTGTAGTTCGTGAGCCAGCCGATCCGCGTGAAGCACCAGGACAGGAAGAACTGCGCGGCGAGCGTCGCGACCGCGAGGTAGAAACCCTTGATGCGCAGGCTCGGCAGCCCGAACAGCACGCCGACGAGGCTCGAGACGAGGCCCGAGACCAGGATCCAGACGACGATGTTCACCTCGGGGAAGATCGTGGTCAGCTTGTAGCAGGCGTAAGCTCCCACACCCATGAAGGCGGCGGTGCCCAGCGAGAGCAGCCCGGCATAGCCGACCAGGATGTTGAGCCCGATCGCGGCGAGCGCGTAGACGAGGAACGGCACCATCACGACGGACAGGACGAAGCTGTCCGCGAGAAGCGGGATCGCCACGAAGGCGATCGCCAGGATGGCCGCGATCCCGAGCCGGTCCTCGCGCAGCGGGAAAACCGCCATGTCGGCCGCGTAGCCCGTCTTGAACTGGCCCGCCTCTCGGTAGAACACGCGCCCCTCCCTGGCGGTCCCGACCTGTCCGGCGGCCGGGTCCCGCCCGCCCTCCCTGAGGCTTGCGGGCCGGGCCGGTCAACCTCTACTCAGGTCAGCCCTCGCGAGGCCCGCGCCCCATGCTTCTCCCCGACGATCCCGCCCGCGCCTTCATGCCTTACCCGCCGGTCGAAGTGCCCTCCGCGCCGTCCGGGCCGCTCGCCGGCCTGACCTTCGCGGCGAAGGACCTGTTCGACGTCGCGGGCTACCCGACGGGAGGGGGCTCGCCGCACGTTCTCGCGATGTCCGGCGTGAAGAGCGTCTCGGCGCCCGCGGTGCAGCTGCTCCTCGATGCCGGCGCCCGCTTCGTCGGCAAGACCCACACGGACGAGCTCGCCTTCTCGATGAACGGCCGCAACGCCCATTACGGGACGCCCGTGAACGGCGGCGCGCCGGACCGCATCCCGGGCGGCTCCTCGTCCGGCTCGGCCTCCGCGGTCTCGAACCGGCTCTGCGACGTCGCGCTCGGCAGCGACACGGGCGGCTCGGTCCGCACGCCGGCGAGCCATTGCGGCCTCTTCGGCATCCGCCCGACCCATGGACGCGTCAGCCTCGACCGGACGCTCGCGCTCGCGCCCTCCTTCGACACCTGCGGATATTTCGCGCGTGATGGCGCGACCTTCACGCGGGTCGGCGAGGTCCTGCTCGGCGCCGATTCCGCATCCCTGCCGGACCGCCCACGCGTGCTGCTCGCGGCCGACGCCTTCGCCATGCTCGAGACCGAGGTGCGGGGCGCGCTGGCAGGCGTCGTGCAGGGCATCGAGGCGACGCTCGGCGCGGCCGAGCTCGTCGAAGCCGCGGCGCCGACCGGCTTCGAGCCGCTCTACTGGGCCTTCCGCCGTCTCCAGGGCCGGGAAGCCTGGGAGGTCGATGGCGCGATCATCGAGCGTTTCCGCCTGCCGCTCGGGCCTGGCGTCGCGGAGCGCTTCGCCTTCGCCCGGGAGGTGACCGACCACGAGGTCGCGGAGGCGCGCGAGCTGAGGGCCAGCCTGACCGCGAGGCTCGATGCGCTGCTCGGGACCGACGCGGTGCTGATCCTGCCCACCATGCCGGACGTCGCGCCCTCCCTGACGGACAGCGAAGCCTCGCTCGACGCCTACCGCAACCGCGCGATCAACATCCTGTGCCTGTCGGGCCTCGCCGGCACGCCCCAGGTCACGGTTCCGCTCGCGACCCGCCTCGGCGCTCCGCTCGGCCTCTCGCTCATGGGCCCGCGCGGCTCCGACCTCAGCCTCGTGCGGCTCGCGGCACGGGTCGCGGAGGCCGTCGGGCGACCGGAGGCGCGGGCCGCGTGACCCTGTCGCGGCCGAGGATCTGGCCCGAGCGGCCGCGAGTCGCGATCCCTTGCGGCTGCACGCTCGGCGAAGGACCGATCTGGGACGCGCGGCGCGGCGAGCTTCTGTTCGTCGACATCGAGGCCCGGACGCTGCTGCGCTGGCGGACCGGCGAGGCCGAGCCGCGCCGCCACGCCCTGCCCGAGAAGGTCGGCTTCGTGCTCCTCACCGGCGACCCGGACCGCGTGCTCGTCGGGCTGGCGAGCGGGCTCGCGCGGTTCGGGCTGAATGACGAGCGGCTCGACATCGTCCTCAGCCCGGAGCCGGACCGGCCCGGCAACCGGCTGAACGACGGGGCGGCCGGCCTCGACGGCCAGGTCTATTTCAGCTCCATGGACGATGGGCAGACGCAGCCGACGGGCCGCTTCTACCGATGGGACGGCGTCGGCCCGGCGCAGGCCTTCGGGGAGCCGACGATCGTGGCGAACGGTCCCGCAATCGATCCCGAGCGCGGGGCCCTCTACGCCTCAGACACGACGCACCGCCACGTCTACCGCCACCGGCTCGAGGCGGACGGCACGGTCGGCCCGCGCGAGCTTCTCGTCGCCTTCGGGCCGGGGGACGGCCATCCGGACGGCATGACGGTCGATGCCGAGGGCCATCTCTGGGTCGCGCATTTCGGCGGCTCGCGCGTGACGCGGTTCGCGCCGGACGGCGCGGCGGTGCTCGAGGTCACGGTGCCGACCGCCCAGGTCACCAAGGTGGCGTTCGGCGGGCCGGATCTCGGCACGCTCTACGTCACGACCGCCGCGCAGCACCGGGATCGGACGATCGACCTGCAGGCCGGCCACGTCTTCGCGGTCGAGACCGGGATCGTCGGCCGGCCCGCGGAGCTTTGCCGGATCTAGTTCAGCTCGGCCGTGTGCGCCGGCGCACGGCCGGCCGCCCCTCACGATGCGAAGAGACCTTGCCGGCCGGTCACGGCCGGCGGGGCGATCCCGAAGCGGGGCGCCCGGATCGGCAAAGCCGACGAGGGACGTGGCATCATGTTGACGGTGTTCAAGATTGCGGCGACGAGCGCGGTTCTGGCAGCGGGCGTCGTGACGTGGCTCGACCGGGGGCCGGCGCCGGTTTCGGCGGCGCGCTTCCTCGTGGAGCAGCAGGAAGCGAAGGTCGCGCGTCCGACCGCGCCGGCAGCGCCGCTCCCGGCGCCCTCGTCCTGCCTCGGGACGTGGCCCTATGTCGACCAGTCCTGCCTCGACCAGGATGCGTCCCGCCGCTCGGTCCGCACGATCGAGCTCGATCGCCGGCCGATCGCCCCGGTCGCGACGTCGCAGCGCGCCGACTATGTCGGCTCCCTGATCCGCTGACCGAAGCTGTTCGCGAGAGCTGAGCGGATCGCGGAGTCATGAACCAAATCGAAAGGTCGAGCGTTGCGCACCATGAGTTCGCGTACCACAGTAGAAAGCAAGCACCGGGAGCATCTCATGACCTCGCTTGACGCGCGTGCGCTCGCGACGGACCCGGACGGCCTCGCTTTCCTGACTGGCGTTCTCGGCACCCCCGTGGCGGCGCCCTGCGTCCAGGATCGCTTCGGTGTATCGCCGCGCGCGGCGATGGGCGGGAAGCACCGGGGCCGTAAGGTCGCGCTCGCGTCGACCGAGACGGCCGCGCCGATCCGCCCGGCCGCGCCCGCGGTCGCCTGATCAGCGGGACGTCCGCGCCCCTCGTCGCTCGACCGCCAGGCTCCAGCGCGACAGGCCGAAGCAGGCGAGCCAGTAGATCACCCCCGCGAAGGCGTAGGCCTCCCAGGTCTTGCCGACCCAGGCCGGGTCGGCGAGCGCAGCTTGCGCGATGCCGAGCAGGTCGAAGATCGACACGATCAGCACGAGCGAGGTGTTCTTCACGAGCGCGATGAACTCGTTCGTGAGCGCCGGGAGCGCGATGCGCAGCGCCTGCGGCAGGATCACGAGGCCCGTCGTGCGCCAATAGCCGAGCCCGAGCGCGGCCGCGGCTTCGGCCTGGCCGGCTGGAAGGGCCTGCAGCCCACCGCGCACGGCTTCCGCCATATAGGCCGCGATGCAGAGGCCAAGCCCGATCACGGCACGGGCGAGCCGGTCGATGCCGGCCCCCTCGGGCAGGATCAGCGGCAGGAGGAGCGAGGCGAGGAAGATCACCGCGATGATCGGCACGCCGCGCCAGAACTCGATGAACACCGTCGCGATGAGCCGGAGAACCGGCAACCGCGACTGCCGCCCGAGGGCGAGCAGGACCCCGAGCGGGATCGCGATCAGCGCGCCGTAGACCGACAGGAACACGGTGAGCATGAGCCCGCCCCATTCCCGCGTCTCCACGATCCTGAGCCCGAACCCGCCGTAGAGGAGCCAGAGCCCGAGCGGGGGCAGGATCAGGAGCGCCGCGGCCGCGAGGCTGCGCCGGCCCGGCAGCCGCGGCCAGGCGAGCACCGCGACCGCCCCGGCGAGAAGCGCGCCCGCGAGGTCGACCCGCCAGCGCTCCGGCCCCGGATAGAAGCCGTACATGAACTGGGCGAAGCGGGCGCGCACGAAGACCCAGCAGGCGCCGCCGGGGGCGCAATCCTCCCGGGTCGCGCCCCGGAAGGTCGCGTCGAGCACGAGCCAGCGCAGCAGCGGCCAGCCGACGAGGCAGATCAGGGCCAGGCAGCCGAGCGAGATCGCCGCGTCGAGCGGCGTGCCGAAGAGCCTCGCGAGACGAGCCGGCCTTCGCCCGAGCGGGCGCGCGGGGGGCTCCGCCCCGATCGCCGTGAGGCGACCGTCCGACGCGATCTCGGCCATCCCGGCGCCGAGCGGGACGAGCCCCGCGCTGAGCTCGGCTCCGACCGATGAGGACGACGGCGCCGCGTTCACCGGGTCACCAGCGCGATCCGGGCGTTGTACCAGTTCATGAAACCCGAGACCGCGAGGCTGATCGCGAGATAGAGCGCGAGCGTGATCGCGATGATCTCGATCGCCTGCCCGGTATTGTTGAGGGCCGAGCCCATGAACAGGCTGACGATGTCCGGGTAGGCGATGGCTGCCCCGAAGGATGAGTTCTTGACGACGTTGAGATATTGACTGGTCAGCGGCGGCACCATGACCCGGAGCGCCTGCGGGACCGTGACGAGCCGGAGCGTCTGGCTCTGCCGGAGCCCGAGCGCCTTCGCGGCCTCGATCTGCCCCGTCGGCACCGCCAGG
>JAFAPJ010000432.1 GCA_019247255.1 Methylobacteriaceae bacterium
TGGGCGCCAACCCGTCCGTTCCAGGAACCGCCCCGAATCGAGGAGCTTGAAGGCCGCGCCCTGGAACGAGCCCGCCGGGCTGCGGGTCGGGACGGTCCAGCGAAGCGACCTCAGCACGGCCTCTGCGACCTCGCCGACCGTCACGGGGCTGTTCGCCGCGCAGTTCAGGATCTCGTTTTCGAAATGCCGGTCGGCCGCCAGGATCGCGTCGACCTGATCATCCACGTAGAGGATCTCGCGCACGGTCGCGGGGTCGCCCCAGACCTCGAAATGGTCAGCGCCGGCCGTCTTCTCGCGCGCTGCCCGCTCGAGCAGCGCACCGACGAAATGGCTACGGTCAGGCGCCTTGTGATCGTGGGGCCCGTACATCGTGGCGAGCACGCAATGCAGGTAGCCCGCGAGCCCGTATTGCCGGACGTATTCGCCCGAGCCGACGGCGAGCGCCTGCTTGGCAAGCGCGTAGCCGCGCACGGACGGGTGCGTCGGGCCGAGGCCGAACATGTCCTCGGTGAGCGGCTTCGGCGACTCCGGATAGGTGCAGGAGCTGCCCGTTGAGACGAGCTTCGCCTCGGGCCTGAAGCGCCGCCAGCCTTCCAGGACGTTGAGGTGGATGCGCGAGTTGATCGCGAGCAGCTCGCCCTGGATGTCGTACTGGACAGCGCCCGTCCGCTGCCGCGTGACGACGTGGAAGATGCGGTGTGCGGGATCGAGGCCGCCGAAGACGCGCTCGACCGTCGGCCAGTCGGAGAGGTCGCCAGCCTGTCGTCCGATGCCGGTGACCCTCAGGCCGTCCGCGGTGAGGCGCCGGATCAGCGCACGACCGAGGAAGCCGTCGGCGCCGAGAACGACGACGTGCCCGTCAGCCGCGGGCATCGCGGTACCAGTCGATCGTGGGCCGGAGCCCGTCCGCGAGCGGGGTGAAGGCGAGATCGTCGAACAGGCGTCGCAATCTTCCGTTCGTGGACCGGCGCGCGAGCACGCCCTGCGTTTCGGTCTCGCCCGCCTGCAGGCGCTTGTCGCTGCCCGCAACCTCGAGGATCGTGCGCGCGAGATCGAGGAGCGTCGTGGTCTCGCCCCGGCACAGGTTGACCTCGTCCTGCACGCCCCGCAGCGCCAGCGACCGCCAGAACGCCTCCACGGCGTCGTCGATGAAGATGAAGTCGCGCTCGACGAGCGGGTTGCCCTTGATCTCGAAGACTGGACCATCATCGAGCGCCCGCATGACGAAGGCGGGCAGGACGTGCGCGCTCCTCGGATCGGTCGAGTCGTGAGGCCCGTAAGGATTGCTCAGCCGAAAGCTGATCGTGCTGATGCCGAAGCGCTCATGATGAAGGCGTGCCGTGATCTCGGCCCAACGCTTGGACCAGGCATAGAAGGCCTCGTTCCGGTTCGGTGGCGCGTTCAGGTCGACCGGGACGGCGTCGTCGAGCGTCGCGAGACCTCCGGGATACACGGCCACGGAGGAGGCCATGCGGACCTCCTTCAGGCCCCGCTCGAGACAGAAGCGGAAGACCGCGTTCGCGATCTCCGTATTGGCGGTCACGATGTCGGATTGGGCAAGCTCGAAGCGGCCGGCGTCATAGCGCTGCGCCGCCAGATGCACCACGACCGTATCCTCGGGAAGCGCGGGCAACGACGCGAGATCGGAGAGCGCGACGGTTGCCTCCGTGCCGGGCAGCACGGTCCCGCGGCGGCCGACGACGGCGAAGACCGGCATGCCGCGGGCGACGAAGCGATCGACGAGGTTGCGCCCGACGAAACCCGACGCCCCGACAACCAGGACCGCGCCCGTCACAGGCGGGCCGCCGCCGTTTCGCGAACGGTCGCTGGCAGGTCGGCCGCCGTCACCACGCGCAGGCGGGGGACCGGAACGATGAACTGGCCGCCGCCCTCCAGGAAACGCCGCTCTTTGCCGAGGAACTCGTCAAGGAAGTTCCAGGCGAGCACGAGATAGGCGTCCGGGGGCGGGACGGTCGCCTCGTCCACGATCGGGATGCGGGCGCCCGGGATCATCTTGCCGAACTTGAGAGGGCTCTTCTCCGTCGCGAGCTGGACGAGCCGGGTGTCGATCCCGAAAGAGTTCAGCAGCGTCGCACCCTTGGCGGGCGCGCCGTAGCAATACACGGTCTTGCCGTCCCGGCGCGCGGCCTCCAGCACGTCCAGGAGATCGCGCTTCAGGCGCCACACGTTCTCGGCGAACGCCTGATAGGTCTCGATCCGGCCATAACCACGGCGTTCCTCCTCGGCGCGCAGGGCATGCACCGCGTCCGACGCGGGCCGCCGACCGGCCCAGCCCACATGCGCCTCGAGCGAGCCGCCGTGGATCGGCACGACGCTGACGTCGAAGACCTCGAGCCCATGCCGCCGGAACAGCTCTTCGAGCGACCGAAGCGTGTAATAGCAGAGATGCTCATGGTAGATCTGGTCAAACGCCGTGTTCTCGATCATACCGCCGAGATAGATCGCCTGCACGCAGAAGACGCCGTCCTCCTTGAGCAGGACCTTGATGCCCTCGACGACGCTGTGCAGCTCCTCCAGATGGAAGAAGACCCCGGCCGCGGTCATCAGGCTCGCCTGGCCGTGCTCGGCGAGGACGCGCTCGGCCGTCTCCTTGTTGAAGAAGGCGTTCTCGGTCGGAACGCCCGCCGCCCTCGCGAGCGCCACGACGTTCGCAGCCGGCTCGACCCCTAGCACGCGGAGCCCGAACGGGCGATACTGCTTGAGCCAAGTGCCGTCGTTCGAGCCGATATCGACCACGAGGTCCGTCTCGGACAGGCCGTAGCGCTCCACGAGCCGGGCCGAGGTCTCGGCGAAATGCGCCACCAGCGTCCGGGTGGTTCCCGACACGTACGGGTAGTCGCTGAACATGTCCTCCTTCGGGATCGTATGGTCGATCTGAACGAGCGTGCAGGCGCGGCAGAACCCGGTCCGAAGGGGGAAGAAGGGCTCCCTGCGGTCCGCCATCTCGGGCGGGATAAGGCGATTGCAGTGCGGCTGGTCGCCCAGATCCAGGAACAGCTCGACGTCGCGCGATCCGCAGACGCGGCAGCTCATGTCGAGCTTGGTGGAGGTCATGACAGGTCCGGCAGGTTGCGAAAGTCCGGCGCGACCTACCGGCTCGGCCCCTCCGGCGCAACTTCGACCGGGCGAGCGAGGGACGCCCCTCGCCCACACGGCTTGCCGGAGCTAGCCCCTGTCTTGGCCGGAGCTTAGAACTCTTCCCACTCGTCCTCCGATCGCGCGGGAGCCTGCGCGACCGCGAGGTTGCCCTGCCCCCGAGGCGGCGCGGACGACAGCGGACGGGCGCTCGGTCGGGTCGCCGGAGCGGTCGCGGGCTTGGGCTTTCCGGCTCGCGGCCGCTCCGGGCGCCGCTCGGTCGTTGGCACGCCCCCCGCTTCCAGCCGGAACTGTGCGACGAGGTCGGACAGCGTGACTGCCTCGTTCGCGAGGCTCGCGCTCGCCGCGGCTGTCTCCTCGACCATCGCGGCGTTCTGCTGGGTCACCTGGTCCATCTGGTTGACCGCGATATTGACCTCGCCGAGCCCCGTCGCCTGCTCGGAGGCCGAGGCCGCGATCTCGACCACGATCGAGTTGATCTCGGCCACCTGGGTCGAGATGCGTTGCAGCGCCTTGCCGGCCCCGTCGACGAGCTTGACGCCGCTCTCGACCTGATCGGACGAGCTCGAGATGAGGCTCTGGATCTCCTTGGCGGCTTCGGCGGAACGCTGGGCACGGGCCCGCACCTCGGAGGCCACCACCGCGAAGCCCTTGCCGGCATCGCCGGCGCGCGCCGCCTCGACCCCGGCGTTGAGCGCCAGAAGATTCGTCTGGAAGGCGATCTCGTCGATGACCGAGATGATCGTCTCGATCTCCTTGGCGGATTTCTCGATGGCGGCCATCGCG
>JAFAPJ010000434.1 GCA_019247255.1 Methylobacteriaceae bacterium
TCCGCCGGTTCGAGCCAATGCTCGTAGACCTCGACCACGAGCTCCTCGCGGGGCGCGTCGGGGAAGAGGTCGGCGAGCGGGAAGGAGACGTGATAGAGCCGCCGCGCCGGGGCGGGGCGCTCGAACGCGATGTCCTCGGGATTCGGAAAGGCGCCGAGGTCCTTCACGACGCGGCCGAGCCGGCCCCGGATATAATGCGGCGTGCGGATGTGGCACGGGCCGCGCGCCTCCGGCCAATCGTCCGCGACCCGGACGGCCGCGCCCGGCGCGAAGCTCATCGGGGCGCCTCGATCCGCGCGGCGATGTCGGCCTCGCCGATCACGCCCTTGCGCAGCAGCGTCGCCGTCATCGAGCGGATCCAGCGCTCGTAATAGCTCAGCCGGTGGTAATCGGCTTCCGGGATCGCCTCGATGCCGCGGCGCAGCTCGTCGACCGTCATGAGCCCCTTCAGCGAGAGCATCTGGCGCAGGGCGTCGACCTCGCGGTCGAAGTCGGTCAGCGCGTGCGGCTCGACGTCCACGCTCTCGCACAGGAATTTCGGCACGCCGCCCATGTCGTGATGGGCGCGCGGGCCGCGCTCGGCGGGTTCGGGCAGGGGGTCGCTCATGGGATCAGGCTAGCCCGAGGCGCCGCCCTCGCTCAAGCTTCACCTCCGCCTGCGGGCTCGGTAGGGAGGAGGCCATGAGCCACGCGGTCCTCGTGTTTCTGGGCGCCGGGATCGGCGGCGTCCTCCGGCATGCCGTCAACATCCTCGGGCCGCGTCTCTTCGGACCGGGCTTTCCCTGGAGCACCTTCGTGGTGAACGTCGCCGGCTCGCTCGCCATGGGGCTGCTTGCCGGCTGGTTCGCGGCCCGCGCGCCGGGCGGCGCGGCCCTGCGGCTCTTCCTCACGACGGGGATCCTCGGCGGCTTCACAACCTTCTCGGCCTTCTCGCTCGACGCGGTGCTGCTCCTCCAGCGCGGCGAGGCGGCCGCCGGCGCGGCCTATATCCTCGGCTCAGTCCTTCTCTCGCTGGCGGCCCTCGCGGGGGGGCTCTGGCTCGTGCGCGCGGTCGGGTGAGCGCGCGCTAGGCTCGCGCCGACGCGGGTGCTACGTCCACCGGCATGAGCGAGACCACGCGGCGAGGCGCCCCGCCGAAAGGCCGCTCGGGCCGGCCCAGCCGCCCGGGCGGAAGGCCGACGGGCGCGAAGCCGATGCGCGGCGCGGCTCCCCGGAAGCCGGGCGCGGCGGGCTCGCGTCCGCCCCGGGCGGCACCGGCCGAGCCGAAGCGCTCGGTCGCGCCCGAAGCCGCCGCCAAGCCGCGAGCCGCCAAGGCACGAGCCGCCACGACTCAAGCCACGAAGGTTGCCGCTCCCAAGCGCATCGCCGCTCCATCGGCCGACCCGGCTCAGGTCGCGGCCTCGGCCGCGGTCCAGATCGTCCAGGTCGCGCCGGACGAGGCCGGGATGCGGCTCGACCGCTTCCTCGCCGCGCGCTTTCCCGGCCTCGCGCTGACCCACATCCAGCGCATCGTCCGCAAGGGCGAGGTGCGGGTCTCCGGCCATCGGGCGAAGCCGAGCGACCGGCTCGAATCCGGCTGGGGCATCCGGGTCCCGCCGCTGCGGCTCGACGCGCCGCCGCCGCGCCGCGAGACGGACAGCGACCGCGACGCGGCCTTCCTCCGCTCGCTCGCCCTCTACGAGGACGAGGACGTGCTCGTCCTCAACAAGCCGATGGGGCTCGCGGTCCAGGGCGGGTCGGGCACCCACCGGCATGTCGACGGGCTGCTCGAGGCCCTGCGCGACCGGGCCGGGCAGAAGCCGCGGCTCGTCCACCGGCTCGACAAGGACACGGCGGGCTGCCTCGTCGTCGCGAAGACGCGCTTCGCCGCGACCGCGCTCGCGAAGTCGTTTCGGTCCCGCGTCACCCGCAAGGTCTACTGGGCGATCGTCGCCGGCGTGCCGCGGGTTCGCCAGGGCCGCGTCTCGACCTACCTCGCCAAGGAGGAGGCGCCGGACGGCGACGCCCGCATGGCGGTCGCCCGGCACGGCGACGAGGGCGCGAGCCACGCGCTCACCTATTACGCGGTGGTGGACCAGGCCGGGCAGAAGCTCGCCTGGCTGTCCATGAAGCCCGTGACGGGCCGCACGCACCAGCTGCGCGCCCACGCGGCCCATATCGGCCATCCGATCGTCGGCGACCCAAAATACTTCAACACGGAGAACTGGGAGCTGCCGGGCGGCATCCAGAACCGGCTGCACCTCCTCGCCCGGCGGATCGTCATCCCGCATCCGCGCACGGGCCAGCCGATCGACGTGACGGCGCCCTTGCCGCCGCACATGGCCCAGACCTTCTCGCTCCTCGGCCTCGACGCCGCCCGCTACGACCCGATCGAGGACGCGCCGGAGGGGTGAGGGGCCGCCGCTTATCCGGTCTCTTTTGCCGCCCCGCGCGTCCGGGCGAGGGTGAGCCAGAGCCAGCCGAACAGCCCGGCATCGGCGAGCGCGAGGAGCGCGAGGCCGGCGAGCGTCGCCTCCGCGCCGAACCGGTCGAGCGCGAGCGCGGCGAGCGATGGGGCGAGCGCCTGCGCGACGAGGTTCGGCAGGGCAAGGCGGCCGAGAAGGGGCGCGTAGCGGTCCGGCCCGAACAGGGCGAGCGGCAAGGTCCCGCGCGCGATCGAGTAGATGCCGTTGCCGGTGCCGTAGAGCACAAGCGCGAGCGCCGCCCCGAGCCCGCCCCAGAGCAGGGCGAGGCCCGCCGCGATGAGCATCACCGCGGCCACGAGCGTGCAGATCGGGTGGTGGCGCCCGCGATTGGCCATCTCCAGGATCCGCGCCCCGACCTGGGACGGGCCGACGAGGGCGCCGAGCGCGACCGCGGCCGGGAGCGCGAGGCCGCGGCTCTGCAGGAGCGTGAGGAGGTGAACCGAGACGATCGAGGTCGTGATCCCGGCGAGCGTCATGACGGCCGCGAGCAGCAGGAAAGCGATCCGCTCGGACGCGCTGAGGGACGCAGCGGGTGAGGGGCCGCCCGTCTCGGTCGGAGCGAGGGCGGGCGCCGACGGGATCGCGAGCAGGATGAGCGGCAGCGACACTGCGAGGTGGAGCCCGGCATAGACGAGGCAGGCGCCCCGCCAGCCGACGCTCTCGACGAGGGCGGCCGAGAGCAGCCACGAGAGCGTCGAGGCGAAGCCGCCCCAGAGGGTGAGCGTCGCGATCGCGGAGCGCGCGTCCGCGCCGTAGAGCCGGCCGAGGGTCGCGAAGGCCGCGTCGTAGAGCCCCGCGCCCATGCCGATTCCGATCACGAGCCAGG
>JAFAPJ010000435.1 GCA_019247255.1 Methylobacteriaceae bacterium
GGCGTTGAACTGCGTGTAATCCTGGTTCTGGTGCGTCCGGAAGCCGTCCTGGTGCGAGCGCGTGATGTTCACGAGCGCGTCCGCGTCGCCCTCGACCCGCGACGCCTGAAAGCTCGAACGGACGGCGCCGAAGGAGCCGCCCTCGAACCGCACGAAGGTCGGCGCGACCGCCGTGTAGGCGGTCGGCGTGACGAAGTTGATCGCGCCGCCAAGGGTTGACGACCCGAAGATGAGCGCGTTGCCGCCCTTGTAGATCTCGACCGCGCGCAGCGCGAGCGGATCGACCTGGTAGTAGTCGCCGGACCCGTCCGCGAGGTTGAACGGGATCCCGTCCTGCAGGATCTCGATCCCGCGGGTGTGAAAGGAGCGCGCGACGCCCGAGCCGCGGACCGACAGGCGCAGCTCCTGGCCGTAGCGGGTCCCGACCACCACGCCGGGCTGGTCCTTCAGCACGTCGACGAGGTTGTTCGTGTAGCGGTTCTCGAGGTTCGCCGCGTCGATGAAGCCGACCGACCCGATCGTCGAGAGGACGCGGGCACGCTCGGCGGCGACGGACGGGACGGTGAGCGAGCCTTGTCCGGCGGCGGCAGCTGGGGCCTCGACCGCGATCTCTGGGAGCGCCGTCGCGTCCCCCGCCTGAGCCCGGGCGACGGATGGAAGAGATAGGGGGCCGGACAGGGCGGCAAGCGCCAGCGCGCCCCCGCGGGCGGCGACGCGACGATCGAACATGAGCATGAGGTCCTCGGCTGACGGATCGGCGGGCGAAGCGATCGTCAGGCGAGGGGCGGGGCTCGGGGCTGGTGCGGGCGGGACGGCGGGCCGGTCGCGGGCGGACGCGTCCGCGCCGGCGAGGTGAAGGCGAGGGAGGCGCCCGGCGGCCAGGCGACGGCCGAGACGTCGGCGGTGGGCGCCGGCAACGCGGCCGTCGGGGCGGCGAGGCAGCAGGCGTGATCGTGGTGCGGGTCCGGCCCGGGCGCCCCGTCGCCGTCGTGGTCGAGGGCCGCGCAGAGCGCGGAGCCGCCGGCCGCGAGGACCGGGGCGGTCGCGCCCGCGAGAAACGCCTGGAGCACGAGCCCGTAGAGAGCGATCATCCAGATGACCGCGCCGAGGCGTCGCCTGTGCCCGCGCTCCCGCATGAGGCGTAGAGGCCGCGGCGGGATCGGGATCGTCAACCCGCGATCGTGCCGCGTCGCCTCGATCGGCCGCCTGTGTGGCCGCGGCGCCTCGGCCGTGTCCGCTCAGATGTCGAGCTGCGCCTCGTCCGCGAAGGCCGCCCGCTCCTGGATGAAGGCGAAGCGCGCCTCGGGCTTGTTGCCCATGAGCCGCTCGATCGCCTCGCCGGTCGCGTCCGGCTCCTCCGGCCGCACGGCGACCCGCAGCAGCGTGCGGCGCCGCGGGTCCATCGTGGTCTCCTTGAGCTGCGCGGGCAGCATCACGCCTAGGCCCTTGAAGCGCCCGACCTCGACCATGCCCGAGCCCTTGAAGGCCGTGCGGATCAGCTCCTCGCGATGCGCGTCGTCGCGGGCGTAGAGCGTCTTCGCGCCCTGGGTCAGCCGGTAGAGCGGCGGCACCGCAAGGTAGAGATGGCCGCGCTCGATGAGGCGCGGCGTCTGGCGGAAGAAGAAGGTGATGAGGAGGGACGCGATATGGGCGCCGTCGACGTCGGCGTCCGTCATGATGATGACCTTCTCGTAGCGGAGCTCCCCGTCGCGGTAATGGCTCGCCATCCCGCAGCCGAGCGCCTGGATGAGGTCGGCGAGCTGCTGGTTCTGCCCGAGCTTGTCGCGGCCCGCGGAGGCGACGTTGAGGATCTTGCCGCGCAGCGGCAGCACGGCCTGCGTCAGCCGGTCCCGGGCCTGCTTGGCGGAGCCTCCGGCGGAATCGCCCTCGACGATGAAGAGCTCGGACCCCGCCGCGCCGGCCTTCGTGCAATCGGCGAGCTTGCCGGGCAGCCGGAGCTTGCGGGTCGCGCTCTTGCGGGCGACCTCCTTCTCCTGCCGGCGCCGGAGGCGCTCCTCCGCTCGCTCGACCACCCAGTCGAGGAGCTTGGCGGCCTGCGCGGGCGCCCCTGCGAGCCAATGGTCGAAGGCGTCCCGGACGGTGGTCTCGACGATGCGGGACGCTTCGACGGTCGCGAGCTTGTCCTTGGTCTGCCCCTGGAATTCAGGCTCCCGAATGAAGACCGAAAGCATGGAGGCGCATTGCGCGGTGACGTCGTCCGTCGTCACGGGCGCCATCCGCTTGCCCTGATTCACGCGCTCGGCATGGTCGCGCAGGCCGCGCAGGAGCGCGATGCGGAGCCCGCTCTCATGCGTGCCGCCGTCCGGCGTCGGGATCGTGTTGCAATAGGAGGACGAGAAGCCGTCGTGATCGGCGAGCCAGGCAACCGCCCATTCGACCGATCCGTGCCCGCCGGGTTTCTGAACCTTGCCGGCGAAGATGCCCTCGGCGACCGGCGTCGCGCCCTCGATCTCGCGCACGAGATAGTCGCGCAGCCCGCCCGGAAACTTGAAGCTGGCCTCCGGCGGAACGCTGTCCTGCCCCTCGCCGAGAAGGGCGGGATCGCAGCGCCAGCGGATCTCGACGCCGCCGAAGAGGTAGGCCTTCGAGCGTGCCATCTTGAAGACGCGCCGCGGCTGGAACCGCACGCCTTCGCCGAAGATGAGCGGGTCGGGGCGGAAGCGCACGCGCGTTCCGCGGCGGTTCTGCACGCGCCCGACCTCCTGGACCGGACCCTGCGGGACCCCCCGGGAATAGAGCTGGCGATAAAGGGTCTGGTTGCGGGCGACCTCGATCTCGAGCGCGTCGGAGAGGGCGTTCACCACCGAGACGCCGACGCCGTGCAATCCGCCCGAGGTCTCGTAGACCTTGGAGTCGAACTTACCGCCAGCATGAAGGGTCGTCATGATCACCTCGAGGGCCGAGGTGTTCGGGAACTTCGGATGCGGGTCGATCGGGATGCCGCGCCCGTTGTCGGTGACCGACAGGAAGCCGTTCGCCTGCAGCTCGACCTCGATGACGGTCGCGTGGCCGGCGACCGCCTCGTCCATCGCGTTGTCGATCACCTCGGCGAAGAGGTGGTGGAGGGCCTTCTCGTCCGTGCCCCCGATATACATGCCGGGCCGGCGACGGACGGGTTCGAGCCCCTCCAGAACCTCGATCGCGGAGGCGTCGTAGCCGGCCTCGGCTTTCGGGGCCGGCGCGACCGGGAGAGGCCGGGGCCGGAGGGCCGGCGCAGGAGCCCCGGCCGGCGTGACCGCGCGGGCTGCGCCGCGGGGCGTCCCCGCGGCCGCCACCTTGCGGAGCGCGGCTCCGCCGAACAGGTCGCCTTCGGCCATGGTCACTCAACTAACGCGATTCGCGGATCGCGCGACCTTAGCCCAGCCCCGGTAAACGGAACAAACCGGCAACACGCGGCCTTGCGCCGCCGCTATCCCCAGGCGATGGACACGTGACGGCGATCAAGGGTGCTTGTGGATGGGATCCACCCAGTAGACGGCTTCCGGCCGCTCGACCGGATCGACGTCCGTGATGTTCACCACCACCGCCTCGTTATCCGAGCGGACGAGCACGCATTCGAGCGGCTCGTCGGGCGAGGCGTTGATCTCCTGGTGAGGCACGTAGGGCGGCACGTAGATGAAGTCGCCGGGACCCGCCTCCGCCACGTATTCGAGCCGGTCGCCCCAGCGCATCCGGGCGCGGCCGCGCACCACGTAGATGACGCTCTCGAGCTCGCCGTGATGGTGGACGCCCGTCTTCGCGTCCGGCTGGATCGAGACCGTGCCGGCCCAGATCTTCTGCGCCCCGACCCGGGCATGGTTGATCGCGGCCTGCCGGAACATGCCGGGGGTCTGCGCCGTGTTCGGGTCGAGCCGGTCGCCCGTGATGACCCGGACACCGTCATGCTTCCAGCGCGATTCAGGGTGAGCGTGAGGGTGATCGTCCGCCATGGCGCGCCTCCTTGGGCCTGTCTGCGGCACGGGCCGGCCCGGCGCAAGCCGCGGGTGACGCCGCCCGGCCCCGCGCCTATGTGACGGCCGGGGCCGCGCCAAGCGGTCCGGAGCCGGTCGATGCCCTTCCGCTCGCTCTATGCCCACGGCTTCGCGCGCGTCGCGGCCTGCGTGCCGACCGTCGCGCTCGCCGACCCGGCGACGAATGCCCGGCGGGTCGCGGCGCTCGGGCAGCGCTGCCACGCGGCGGGCGTCGCGGTCGCCGTGTTTCCCGAGCTCGCGCTGACCGGCTACTCGATCGAGGACCTGTTCGCCCAGGACGTCCTCCTCGACGCGACGGAGGAGGCCCTCGTCGCGCTCGCCGAGGCGTCGCGCGACCTGATGACCGCGCTCGTCGTCGGCGCGCCGCTCCGCTTCGGCACCTGCGTCTACAACACGGCCGCGGTGATCCACCGGGGGCGGGTCCTCGGGATCGTGCCCAAGACCTACCTGCCCACCTATCGCGAGTTCTACGAGGCGCGCCATTTCGCGTCGGGCGCCGGGATCGTCGGCGAGACGCTCCGCATCGGCGGCGAGCCGGTGCCGTTCGGCACGGACCTCCTGTTTCCGGCCGAGGACGTCCCGGGCCTCACGCTCGGCGTCGAGATCTGCGAGGACATGTGGGTTCCGGTCCCGCCCGCGGCCGAGGCGGCGCTCGCCGGCGCGACGGTCCTCGCGAACCTGTCGGGCAGCCCCATCACGATCGGTCGCGCCTCCGCCCGCGCGCTCCACTGCCAGGCGAGCTCGGCCCGC
>JAFAPJ010000438.1 GCA_019247255.1 Methylobacteriaceae bacterium
GTCATCGTGGCGAATGTCTCGGCCGACAAGCGGGCGCTCGTGGAGGAGATCGTGGCCGAGCACGGGCTCACCGCCCAGGCCGGACCGCTGCGTCGCAACGCCATGGCCTGTGTGGCGCTCCCGACCTGCGGGCTCGCGCTCGCCGAGAGCGAGCGCTACCTGCCCGCCCTCGTGACGCGGCTCGAGGAGCGCCTCGCGGCGCACGGCCTCGCCGAGGACGAGATCACGATCCGCATGACGGGCTGCCCCAACGGCTGCGCCCGCCCTTACATCGCGGAGATCGGGCTCGTCGGCCGCGGGCCGGAGCGCTACCACCTATATCTCGGCGCGGCTTTCGACGGCTCGCGGCTCTCGAAGCTCTACGCCGAGGACGTGGACGAGGCCGGCATCATGGCGGCGCTCGACCCGCTCTTCGCCGCCTACGCGAAGAAGCGGCGCAAGCGCGAGCGCTTCGGCGATTTCGTGGTGCGGGCCGGCTTTGTCGCCCGGACGGAAGCGGGACGCGACTTTCACCGGGACACCGGGCCCCGGCAGGCGGCGTGACGATCCTCGTTCGATGAACGCCGTCGTCCCGACCCGCACGCGACCGGCGCGGCTCGCGCCGCTGGCGAAGCTCCCGATCTTCCTCGACCTCGCGGGCCGTCGCGTCGTCCTCGCGGGCGGCGGCGAGCCGGCGGTCTGGAAGGCCGAGCTGCTGCTGGCGGCCGGCGCGGCGCTCGACGTCTACGCGAGCGACCCGGCGCCGGACCTTGCCGAGCTCGCGGAGGGGGCCGACGGGCGTCTGCGCCTCCACCCGCGCGACTGGCGGCCCGAAGATCTCGAAGGCGCCGCGCTCGTCGTGGCCGAGCTCGACGCGACGCAGGCCGCGCCGCTCCGCGCGGCCGCCCGGGCTCGCAACCTCCTCGTCAACGTGATCGACCTGCCGGCGGCCTGCGATTTCCAGTTCGGCGCGATCGTCAACCGCTCGCCGGTGGTCGTCGGCATCATGACGGACGGCGCGGCTCCGATTCTCGGCCAGGCGATCCGCCGCCGGATCGAGGCGCTCCTGCCGCCCTGGCTCGGCGCCTGGGGACGGGTCGCGAAAGGCTTCCGTGGCCGGCTCGCGACGCTCCTCGCCGAGAAGGGGCCGCGCCGCGCCTTCTGGGAGCGCTTCGTGGACGAGGCCTGGGCGCGTCCGCCCGGACCGGACACGGCCGCGCTGGCGAGGCTTGAGGGCCTCGCCGAGCTGGTCGACGCGGAAGGCGCCGGGCGGTCGGGCGAGGTCGTGCTCGTCGGCGCGGGGCCTGGCGACCCGGACCTCCTCACGCTGAAGGCGGTGCGCGAGATGGGCGCCGCCGACGTGATCGTGCACGACCGGCTCGTGACCCCGGCGGTCCTCGAGCTCGCGCGCCGCGAGGCGCAGCGGGTCTATGTCGGCAAGGAGGGCCACGGCGCTGCCTGCCGGCAGGAGGACATCTCGGCGCTGCTCGTCGATCTGGCGCTCGCCGGCAAGCGCGTCGTGCGCCTCAAGGGCGGCGATCCCGCCCTGTTCGGCCGGACGGGCGAGGAGGTCGCGGCCTGCCGGGCGGCGGGAATCCCGGTCCGGATCGTGCCGGGCGTCACGACCGCGAGCGCGGCCGCGGCCTCGCTCGGCCTGTCGCTGACGCATCGCGACCACGCGCGCCGGGTCGAATTCGTGACGGGCCACGACCGGCGGGGTGAGCTCCCCGACGATCTCGACCTCGATCGGATGGCCGATCCGAGAGCGACGCTCGTCGTCTATATGGGCCGGCGCACCATCGCGACGCTCGCCGGCAAGCTCCTCGAAAAGGGGCTTGCCCCGGACACGCCGGCCGTCGCGCTCGCGGACGTGTCGCGGCCGGACGAGGAGGCCGTGCGAACGGACCTCGCCGCGCTCGCGGGGGACGCGTTGCCGCCCTTCGCGGGCCGCCCCGTGCTCATCCTGATCGGATCGGCGCTCGGCGAGCCGGCGACGCCCATATCCGCTGCAATCGCGGCCGAAAGGGCGCTCGCCCTCTAGCGCCGGGCTCCGGCGAGCCAGGGCCGCAGCCGCCGCACGGCCTCGCGGCAGGCCTCCTCGCCGCCCGCAAAGGAGAGCCGCAGGTGGTGCGCGCCCTCGTGCGGGTCGAAATCGAGGCCGGGCGTCGCGGCGACGCCCGTCTCGGCCAGCATGCGGCGGCAGAAGCCGAGCGAGTC
>JAFAPJ010000313.1 GCA_019247255.1 Methylobacteriaceae bacterium
CCAACTGTTCGGCTTCATGAGCCGCGACGAGGCCCGGCATGCCGGCTTTATCAATGACACGTTGAAGGATTTCGGCGTCGGCGTGGATCTCGGCTTCCTGACCCGGGCCAAGAAGTACGCCTACTTCAAGCCGAAGTTCATCTTCTACGCGACCTACCTTTCCGAGAAGATCGGCTACGCGCGGTATATCACCATCTTCCGCCATCTCCAGCGCCACCCGGAGCGGGAATTCCACCCGATCTTCCGTTGGTTCGAAAAATGGTGCAATGACGAGTTCCGCCATGGCGAGGCCTTCGCGCTCTTGATGCGCGCCGACCCCAAGCTGCTTTCCGGCCGCAACCGCCTCTGGATCAAGTTTTTCCTGCTCGCGGTCTACGCAACCATGTACGTGCGCGACCACATGCGGCCTGAATTTCACAAGGCGCTGGGTCTCGATCCGACCGAATACGACATGCGCGTCTTCCGGATCTGCTCCGAGATCTCGCGCCAGGTCTTCCCGCTGACGGTCGATATCGATCATCCGGCCTTCCTGCCGACCTGCGAGCGGCTGTTCCGCCTCGCGGAAAGAATGGCGGCCGCGAAGGAGAAAGGCGGCATCTGGAACGGCGTGAAGCGCGCGGGTCTCGGCGTCGCGGCGGCGCTCGCCTTCGCGCGCCTCTATCTGATCCCGGCGCAGCCGAACGAGCTGCCGACCGACGTCCGGCTCGCCCCGGCCTGGTGACGGGCAGCTTCGCGTGACGAGCCTTGCGCCCGCCCTCTTCGCCGTTCTCCTCTGGTGGGCGTCGACCGGGGCCGTCCTCCTCGCGCTGAGGTGGGCGTCGCGCGCCCCGCGCCTCGCGGGGGCGGCGAGCGCGGCCGTCTTCGCGGGCGGGCTCGCGCTCGTCGCCGGCACGGCCGGCGAGACGAGCGCGGCGGGCGCCTACCTCGCCTTCACGGCCGCGATCGCCGTCTGGGGCGTCCAGGAGCTCGCCTTCCTGGCGGGCTGGATCACGGGACCCTGGCGCTCGCCCGCCCCCGCCGGCACGGGGCCTCTCAGGCTCGCCGGCTACGCGGTCGCCGCGATCCTGTATCACGAGCTCGCGCTCGTCGCGTCCGGGGCGCTCGTGCTCGCGGCCTCCTGGGGCGGACCGAACCAGCTGGCGTTCTGGACCTTCGCGGCGCTTCTCGTGATGCGGGTGAGCGCCAAGCTCAACGTCTTCCTGGGCGTCTCGAACCTGGCCGAGAGCTTCCTGCCCGCCCACCTCGCCTACCTGAAGAGCTTCTTCGGGGCGCGGCCGATCAACCTGCTGTTCCCTGTCTCGGTGGGCTTGTCGGCCCTCGCGCTCGCCGAGATCCTGATCTGGGCGGGCGAGGCCGAGGGCGAGGCGGCCGTCGCGCCCCTCCTCCTCGGCACGCTCGTGGCGCTCGGCTTCCTCGAGCACTGGCTCCTCGTCCTGCCCGTGCCGGTCGAGCGGCTCTGGGGCTGGGGAGCCCGCCCCGCCGTCGCCGGGCCGCTTCCGCGCCTCGCGGGCGCAGCGGCCGCGGTCGCGCCCGATTTCGAACCCATCCGCGCGACCGCGCGCGAGAGGCAGCCCAAGGCCAGGGAGGCAGCGTAAGGCCATGAACTACGAAGCGTTCTTCAAGCGGCAGCTCGACGAGCTTCGGCGGGAAGGCCGGTACCGCGTGTTCGCGGATCTGGAGCGACGCGCGGGCGACTTTCCCCAGGCCCTGCACCGGGGCCAGCGGGGCAGCGGCCCCGTCACCGTGTGGTGCTCGAACGATTACCTCGGGATGGGGCAGCACCCGACGGTGGTGGGGGCGATGCATGACGCGCTCGCGCGCTGCGGCGCCGGGGCGGGCGGCACCCGCAACATCTCAGGCACGAACCACGCACATGTGCTGCTGGAGGAGGAGCTCGCCGACCTCCACGGCAAGGAGGCCGCGCTCCTCTTCACCTCGGGCTACGTCTCAAACTGGGCCTCGCTCTCCACCCTCGCGTCCCGCATGCCCGGCTGCGTCGTCCTCTCGGACGAGCTCAACCACGCCTCCATGATCGAGGGCATCCGCCACAGCCGCGCCGAAACCGTCATCTTCCGCCACAACGATCCCGACGACCTCAACGCCAAGCTTGGGGCCATCAACCCCTACCGGCCCAAGCTCGTCGCCTTCGAATCCGTCTACTCCATGGACGGCGACGTCGCCCCCATCGCCGCCATCTGCGATGTCGCCGAGCGCCACGGCGCGATGACCTATCTCGACGAGGTCCACGCGGTCGGCCTCTACGGACCGCGCGGCGGCGGCATCGCCGAGCGCGAAGGCCTCGCCCACCGCCTCACCCTCATCGAGGGCACGCTCGCCAAGGGCTTCGGGGTCATCGGCGGCTACGTGGCGGGATCGGCCGCGCTCTGCGACTTCATCCGCTCCTACGCGTCCGGCTTCATCTTCACGACCGCCCTCCCGCCCCACGTCGCGGCCGGCGCCCTCGCCTCCGTCCGGCACCTCAAGACGAGCCAGGTCGAGCGGGAGCGCCACCAGGACCGCGTCAGGACGCTGCGGCGTCGCCTCGACGAGGCCGGCATCCCGCACATGCCGAACCCCAGCCACATCGTCCCCGTGATGGTCGGCGACCCCGTCCTCTGCAAGGACATCTCCGACATCCTCATGAGCCGCTTCGGCATCTACATTCAGCCGATCAATTACCCCACCGTCCCGCGCGGAACCGAACGCCTGCGCATCACGCCCTCACCCCTCCACACCGACGACGATATCGACCACCTCGTGGACGCGCTCGCGACCGTGTGGGCGGAGATGCAGGCCGAGGCCCGCGCGGCCTAGCGCGGATCCAGCCTCGTTCCGACCTGGCGGGCGGCGGCGGCCGCCCGCTGTCGTTCGGCTACTCTGCGACCACCTTGCGGTAGAGGTGCCAGGTCGCGTGGCCGAGGATCGGCATTACGACGACGAGGCCGACGAAGAGCGGCGCGGAGCCGAGCGCGAGCAGCGCCGCGACGATGAGCCCCCAGGCCGCCATCGTGACCGGATTCCGCCGCACGGCCCGGACCGAGGTCCGGACCGCCGTGCCGAGCCCGACCTGGCGGTCGAGGATCAGCGGGAAGCCGATCACGCTGACCGCGAGCACGAGCGCCGCGAAGCAGGCGCCCACGAGGTTGCCGACCAGGATCAGCGCCCAGCCTTGCTCCGTCGTGAGGATCTCGCCGAGTAGGTTGACGTAAGCCGTGTGCCGGATGCTCCCGATCGTCGCCCCGAAGATGATCTCGGCGGCGAGCAGCCAGGCGAGGAACAGGATCACGAGGACGAGCCCGAGCCCGATCACGGACGGGAGGGCCGGCGTGCGCAGGACCTCGAAGGCGTCGCTCCAGCTGGGCTCCGCGCCCGCCTCCCGCCGGCGGCTGAGCTCGTACAGCCCGAGCCCCGCGAGAGGCCCGACGAGCGCGAAGCCCGTGATCAGCGGGTAGATGATCGGCCAGACGTCGTAGCCGAAGGCGAGGCTCGCGAGCACGACGCCGAGGATGGGATACAGGAGGCCGAGGAAGATGAGGTGGCTCGGCATGGCCACGAAATCGGACGCGCCTTTCCGGAGCGCGTCGAGAAGGTCGGCGATGGAGATCGCCCGGACAGCAGGTTCGGTGCGTGTGTACCAGTTACTCGTCGCGACGCGTGCGCTCATGACGTGCCTCCCGGTGTGAGTTGCCCCCCGATCCACCCGGGCTCGTCTGCGATCTTCGGCCCGGTCCGGGCAGGCTACTCCTCCAAGCGGCGGCTGTCGCCATCCCAAATGAAAGCGGGGCCGCCCTGCAGCAGCCCCGCTGATCTCTCGCGGCCGGTCGGAGGACCGACCGGCCTGACGCCCGCCGGTCAGCCGGCGATCACGTGGTGCTTCGCGGCCCAGTTGAACCAGTTGTCCACGACGGTCCCGGTGAGCAGGATCCCGATGCCGCCCGTGAGCGTCGTCAGGACCGCGAACCACCAGGCCCAGCGGTGGATCGACTCGGCCGTCGCGTTGAAGCCCATCGTCCAGCGCCAGAACAGCGCGCCGCGCTCGAAGGCCGTCCCGCGGTCGACGATCTGCTCCACCTCGCGCTCCGCGCCGTAGCGGCTCGTCGCCAGCACCGTTCCGCCATGCATCGCGAAGAGCACCGCCGACCCGTACAGGAAGGCGATCGAGAGCATGTGGAAGGGGTTGTAGAAGAGGTTGCCGTAGGTGAGCGAGAAGTTGTTCGTCCATTCGAGGTGCGGGAAGATCCCGAACGGCACGGCCTCGCCCCAATGGCCCTGGATGACCGGCCGGATGAAGCCGAGCACGAGGTAGAGCCAGATCGCGGAGGCGAAGGCCCAGGCAGTGTGGGTGCCGAGGCCGAGGATACGGGCCCGGGCGTAGACCCGCACCCACCACAGCAGGATCGAGATCGTCAGGAAGAAGCCCGTGATCTGCCACCAGCCGCCCTGGTTGAGCGGGCAGATGGTGCAGAACCCGGCCGAGGCCGGCGGCGGCTCGAGCCCGAGCCAGGGCAGGCGACGGATGAACTGAACCGGGTCCCAGTTCACCGAAGCCCACATGTTGAGCCCGATGATCACGAAGGCCGCGATGCCGAAGCCGAGCGAGGCGACCCCGAGCCATCCGAAGTAGATCGGACCGACCTGCGGGTCGCCGATCTTGCCGAGGAGGTAGGAGAAGCGCGGCTTGCCGACCCGGACGTAGGGACCCGAGACCGGGACCTCCACGCCGACGTAGAAGGGCGCGCGGATCTGAACCTGGGTGAGGATGTTCTGATATTCGGCCATGAGCCCCTCCCCTTAGTCCGACCAGATCGGCAGCCGCAGCCACCAGTTCCACCAATCCGGCCAGCTGCCGTCATAGAGCGGGCCGGAGATCACGATGCAGACCGCGCTCCAGAACCCGGCGCTCATCGCGAGGAACAGCCCGAGCCGGTGAATGCCGAGGGTGCCGATCGACCAGCCGAGCGTGTCGCGGAAGAACGTGTTCTCGTGCGCGGAGCCTTTCACGACCTCGCCCGGCTTCGGGTTCGCGGCCGACAGGACGAGCGAGCCGTGCAGCGCCAGCGCGAAGCAGTTCGTGAAGAAGAAGCTGATCGCGATCATGTGCGCCGGATTATAATGGAAGTTGACGTAAGTATATCCGGTCGTCGACACCCAATCGAGATGGCTGATGAAGCCGTACGGGAAGCCGTAGCCCCAGGCCCCGAGGAGCGCCGGGCGGATCACGACGAGCGTCACGTAGGCGAGGACCGCGACCCCGTAGGCGACCGGCACGTGGTAGCCCATGCCGAGCTTGCGGGCGATCTCGGCCTGGCGCAGCGCCCAGGACACGAAGGCGCCGATCGCGCAGAAGGTGATCCACTGCCAGAAGCCGCCCTCCTGGAGCGGCGCGAGCCGCATCCCGTAGCTGACGTCGGGCGGGTTGATCGACAGGATGAACGGGTTCCAGGTCGGCCCGATCGCGATCGCGTAGAGGATCAGCGCGGTGCCGAGGAACGAGAAGAAGATCGTCGTGACGCCGAAGAACCCGACGTAGAACGGCCCGACCCAGAAGTCGAACAGGTCGCCGCCGAGGATCGTCCCGCCGCGAACGCGGTACTTCGGCTCGAAATTGAGCATCGCCATGGCATGGTCTCCGGGCGGGCTATGAGGAGGGCTGCCCTGCCCTCGGTCGGGATCGGACGGCGGGCGTCCGGGTGGAGCGCCCGCCGCCCAGCTTCATCGCGCGGGAGCGGCGGCGGCGGCCGCGGCTCCCCGTGCTCCACGCGGTCCCTCGAGCCAGTTGAACCGGTCGGTTGACAGCAGGATGAAGTGAATGAGCAGAGCGAGCGCGAACAGGAACGTGAACAAAGCGATCAACGTTCTGCGCGGATCGAACAGCATCCATACACGCCACATGAGCCGTCCTCCTATCCGACGAGAGACAAGAGGGC
>JAFAPJ010000181.1 GCA_019247255.1 Methylobacteriaceae bacterium
GGCGCCGTTCGCCTCGCCGACCTGCGCGGCGACCTCCTGACCGATCTGCTTGTATTCCGGAACGTCCGAGCGCGATTTCGGCGTGACCTGGAGATACGTGACGCGGCCGCGCGCGCCGTCCTCCATGCCAAGGTAGGTGCAGAAGGCGCGGATGCGCTCGCGGATGCCCTTCGAGTAGTCGAGCCGGTCAACCCCGATCACGAGCCGTTTTCCCTCCAGCGTCGCGGCAAGGCGCTTGGCGGCATGCTGCCCGACGGCCCGCAAGGCGGCCGCCTCGAAGCTTTCGACCTCGATGCCGATCGGGAAGGCCGCGATCCGGAAACGCCGACCGCCGCCTTCGAACCAGCCCTCCCCGAGATCGCGGGCGAGCCCCTCCTCCACCAAGCAGCGCCCGAAATTCGAGGCGTCCCGCTCCGTCTGGAAGCCGATGAGGTCGTAGGCGGTCGCGCTCGCGAGGAGGCGCCGGTACTCCGGCAGCGCGCTCGCAACCTCCGGCCCGGGCCAAGGGATATGCATGAAGAAGCCGATCCGCCCCTCGACGCCGCGGGCTCGCAGGTCGTGTCCGAGCGGGATCAGATGGTAGTCATGCACCCAGACGAGGTCGTCGGGCTCGAGCAGGCGGACGAGCTTGCGGGCGAGGAGGTCGTTCACCCGGAAATAGGCCGCGGTCTCGCGCGCGTTCAGCCGGGCAAGGTCGAGCCGGTAGTGGCAGATCGGCCAGAGCGCCCGGTTCGAGAAGCCCAAATAATATTCGTCGACGTCGCGCCGCGTGAGGTCCGAGACCGCGAAGGTGATGCGGCCGACTTGCCGCTCCTGGACCGCGTCGGCGTCAATCGCCGGGCGCGCCTCCCCCGACCAGCCGAACCAGAGGCCGCCATGCTCCTTGAGGGCGGCTTCGAGCGCGACCGCGAGACCGCCCGCGCCGACCTGCCCGCGGCCTGTCGGGACGGGGACCCGGTTTGAGACGACCACCAGGCGAGGCTGGCCGGATCCGCGCTCGGGTTTGGGAGAGAGCCCGGGATCCGCGGCTTCGCGGCGGCGCGGGCCGGAAACGGCGCTCGAGCGGGGCGCTTCGGACCACTCGCGCGCCTCGACCTGTGCCGCCCCCCTCCCGAATTCCGGCTGCCGCCCGAACTGGCTCATCGGCCGTTCCCCTTTGTTTCAGGGGGAGAAAGTATGAACGGCAGCTGAAAGTTCCCCGCCAAGCTTCCCGCGGCGCCGTCCCGACGTCCCGGATCAGGCGGCCGGCAAGCGCTCCAACGCCACCCCCCCGACAGCCCAGGCCGCTAGTATTTTCGCCAGGTCCGCGACCGACGCGACCCGGTGCGCGGCCCCGGTCGGCCCCGCCCCGACCTTGACGCCGACGCCGCCGAGCTCGCGAACGGCCGCGAATCCCGCCTCGTCCGTGCGGTCGTCGCCCGCGAAGATCGGGCGGCGGCCGCGATACGGCGGCTCCCGCATGAGCGCCCGGATGCCGTCGCCTTTATGCGCCGCTCCCGCCACGAGCTCGCAGACCGCCTTGCCGTCCTGGACGCGGTAGGGCGGCCCGAGCCTTTGCGCGAGCTCGAAAATGGCGGCGCGAGCTTCGGCCTCGGCTTCGGGCGCGCGCCGCCAATGGACCGCGACGCCGATCCCCTTGTCCTCGACGAGCGCACCCGGGACGGACGCGAACCGTTCCCGCAGCCGGGCGATCTCGGGGGCGAGGTCGGGCAGGTCCGGCCGGTCCATGACGCCCCCCGCCCGGCGCTCGAGCCCGTGCAGGCCCGAGGCGTCGAGTTCGGGGAGGTAGCGGTCGAGATCGACGATCGGACGGCCCGACACGATCGCCAGCGCGCCGCCGAGGCGCCCGCGCAGGCGGGCCAGGATCGCGGGGAGGTCGCGCGGGACCGTCACCGCGTCCGGGCTCGGCGCGATCTCGACGAGAGTGCCGTCGAAGTCGAGGAAGAGAGCGAAGGGGGACGGCTCCGCCGCCTCCCCGCGAAAGGTCATCCGGCCCGCCGCCCTCGTCAGCTCTTTCCCGCGGCCGCCTTGCGGCCCCGCGCGGGCTTCGCCTCGCCCGCCGCGGATTTGCTTGAGGCCGCCTTGCCGGCGGCCGACCCGGCGGCGGTGGCCGCGCGGCTCGCCTTCGGCTTGGCCGCGGCGCCCTTCGTCTTCGCCGCGGCGGTCGCGCCGTCGGTCGGGGCGGCCGCCTTGGCCCGGCTGCGGGCAGGCTTGGCGGAGTCCGTCCCCGCGCTCGCATCGTGCCCGTTCGATTTCGCAGCCTTGGCCTTCGCGCCCCCGCGCTTCGCGGCCGATCCGGCCTTGGCGCTGGCGCCACGCGTCTTGCCTTTGCCGCCGTCGTCCCCGTCGACCTCGCGCTCGGCCTGAGCCCAGTCGTGCTCGGCCGTCCCGTCCGGCTGCCCCGAGCGGAGCCAGATCTCATGCGCGCGTTCGCGGATCCTGCGATGCCTGTCCGATTCCATGCTCACACTCCTGAGCCGTCCGGCCGTGCGACGCGGCCGCGCCCCGCAGGCCCGTGGTAAGCCTTGAGCGCGGAATGCCGCTCAGGCCCGCAGGTTCCCTGGACAGGCACGATGCTCCTTCCCGTGAGCGATCCCGACGACCCGCGGCTCGCGCCCTACCGCTGCATCCGCGAGCGCGATCTCGCAGGCCGCGACGGCCGCTTCGTCATCGAAGGCGAGGTCGTGCTGCGGCTCGCGCTCTCCGACCGCTGCCGCTTCGCGGTCGAATCCGTGCTTCTCGCCGCGCCGCGCGTCGCTGCGCTCGAACCGCTCCTCGCGCGCCGGCCCGACCTCCCGGTCTACGCCGTGGAGCGAAATGTCATGTCGGCGGTGGCCGGTTTCCCGATGCACCGGGGCGTCCTGGCGATCGGGCGGCGGGGCCCGACGCCGGTCGCGGACGCGCTCATGAAGGAGCTGCCCGAGCCGTCAGCGGTTCTCGTGCTGATCGGGCTCGCCAACCACGACAACGTCGGGGCCTGCTTCCGAAACGCCGCAGCCTTCGGGGCCGCCGCGGTCCTTCTCGACGAGACGAGCTGCGACCCGCTCTATCGCAAGGCGATCCGCGTCTC
>JAFAPJ010000664.1 GCA_019247255.1 Methylobacteriaceae bacterium
CGGCTACCTCTTCGCGATCGTCGGCGGGCCGCTGGCCCGACGTCAGTCGCGCTTCACGACCCGGTCCGGCCGCCCGGTCGAGATCGCGGTCTGGGTTGAGCCCGGCAAGGAGACGCGCGCCGATTACGCGCTCGACGCGCTCGCACGCTCCATGCGCTGGGACGAGGAGGCCTTCGGCCGCGAATACGATCTCGACGTCTTCAACGTCGTCGCGGTCTCCGACTTCAACATGGGCGCGATGGAGAACAAGGGCCTCAACATCTTCAACGACAAGTACGTGCTCGCCAGCCCCGAGACGGCGACCGACACGGACTATGCCAACATCGAGGCCGTGATCGCGCACGAGTACTTCCACAACTGGACAGGCAACCGGATCACCTGCCGGGACTGGTTCCAGCTCTGCCTGAAGGAAGGGCTGACCGTGTACCGCGACCAGGAATTCTCGTCGGACGAGCGCTCGCGGCCGGTCCAGCGCATCGGGGACGTCAGGACGCTGCGGGCCCGGCAATTCGCGGAGGATGCGGGCCCGCTCGCCCATCCCGTGCGGCCGACGGAGTACCGTGAGATCAACAACTTCTACACGGCGACCGTCTACGAGAAGGGCGCCGAGCTCGTGCGCATGCTCAAGACCCTGCTCGGGCCGCAGGTCTTCGCGGACGGCATGACGCGCTATTTCGACCGGTTCGACGGCACGGCCGCGACGGTGGAGGATTTCCTCTCCGCCTTCGCCGAGGTCTCTGGCCGGGATCTCGGCGCCTTCGCGCGCTGGTACGCGCAGGCCGGCACGCCGACGGTCGTGGTCGAGACGACCTACGATCCGGAGGGTCGACGCTACCGCCTCGATGTCGCGCAAGCGACGCCCGCCACGCCGGGCCAGGCCGAGAAGGAGCCTGTGGTGATCCCGATCCTCCTCGGCTTCGTCGGAGGAGGCGGCGAGCCGCTCGCGCTCCGGCACGAGCGGCTCAGGGAGGACGGGCTGTTCGTGCTCGATCGGCGGACGGACAGCATGCTGTTCGAGAACGTTCCGGCGCGGCCCGTTCCGTCTCTCCTGCGCGGCTTCTCGGCGCCGGTGAAGCTTCAGCTCGACCTGTCCGACGATGATCTTCTCACGCTGCTTCGGCACGACAGCGATCCGTTCAACCGTTGGCAAGCCGCGCAGACGGTGGCGCTGCGCCTCCTCGTCCGCGCGTCGGTCGAGGCCGCCGGCGAGCCATCCGCGCCGGACGCGCTCGCGGCGTCCCTCGGCGGGTTTCTCGACGAGGTGGGCGAGGCCGACCCCGCCTTCGCGGCCCTGACCCTCGCGCTGCCGAGCGAGGCCGAGATCGCGCAGGAGATCGGCCGCGACGTCGATCCCGACGCCGTGTTCCGGGCGCGTCGGCGGCTCCGGGCGAGCATCGGGTCCGCGCTCGCCCCGCGGCTGCTGTCGCTGCGGAAGCGCTTCGCCGCGACCGGACCCTATTCGCCCGACGCGGAAAGCGCGGGGCAACGGTCGTTGCGCAACGTCGCGCTCGACCTGCTGGCGGCCGGCGACGCCGCGCACGGAGCCAGGCTCGCCCGCGCGCAATTCGACGCCGCCACCAACATGACCGACCGGCTCGTCGCGCTGGCAGTCCTGAGCCTCGTCTCGGGACCCGAGCGCGAGACCGCGCTCGCGAGCTTCGCGGAGCGCCATTCCGGCGAGCCGCTCGTGCTGGACAAGTGGTTCGCGCTCCAGGCGACGATCCCGGAGGACGGGACGCTCGAGCGCGTGCGGCGGCTCATGAGCCATCCGGCTTTCGCGTTCCAGAACCCGAACCGCGTTCGCGCGCTGATCGGCTCCTTCGCGATGGGCAACCAGACCCAGTTCCACCGCCCGGACGGCGCCGGCTACGCGCTGCTCGCCGAGACCGTGCTCGCCCTGAACGCCGCCAATCCGCAGGTCGCAGCTCGGCTGCTCACGGCCTTCGGAACCTGGCGCAGCATCGAGCCGGGCCGGCGCGCGCGGGCCGAGGACAGCCTCCGGCGAATCGCGGCCGCCCCGAACCTGTCGCCCGACGTCGCCGACATCGTGGGCCGGTCCCTCGCGGCCAGCTGAACGATTGTTGCTTTTCGCCCACAGAGATTCACAGGCCGGAGCCGAAATCGGCAACCATCGACCGGAGCCCTGGACAAAAACGGCGCGCAGGATTCTAGTGTTGTCGATTCGGGGTGTGGGGCACATCCCTTCCTGACAACTCGGCTTGAACGAGGGGGCTCGCGCATGGGTGCGAACGCCACGGGCGTTGCTGCGCGCGTACATGCGTATTCAATTCAAGGTCAGGGCGTTGATTTCGGAACGGGCCGCCGCGTCGCGGACCTGCTGCGGGAGCCCCGCTTTCTCATCGGGGCCGTCGTGGTCGGGTTGCTGGTCGGGCTCGTGCCGACGGCCTGGTCGGGCCTGCGCAGCGAGCGCCGGACCGTCCTGCTCGAGGGTCTCGCGCAGGTCGAGATGACAGCGGCCGTCGCGGCGCACGAGCTTACCCGAGCGGCCGGCGCCGACCCGATGCAGCCGGCCCACCTCGAGGCCGCCGCGAAGCGCCTGCCGACCTCGGAGCTGCGGCGAGGACGCTGCCTTTTCCTTGTGGACCCGAACGGCGCTGTTCTCGCGGCGCAGCCGCAGCCCGCGCAGCTCCCGCGCAGCCTCGGAGAGCTCTTCGGAGAAGGACACCCCCTGACCGTTCTCGCCGAGCGGGCTGGCGCGATGGTGGTGCGCCTGCCGGACGGGACGGAGGCGGCCGCGGCCATGCGCGGCGCGGGATCCGGCCAGGTCGTCGTGATCCAGCCCGTCGCCGAGCTGATGGCAGCCTACCAGCCCTGGACCTTGAACCACACGATCTTCGCCCTCGCAGCGCTGGCCGGGATCGCGACGCTCGGTCAAGCCTGCCGCATCCAGCATCGGCGCGCCGATGTTGCGACGAGCCGGCGGGAGCGGGCGACGGCGCGCATCGAGACCGCGCTCGCCCGCAACCGGTGCGGGCTTTGGGATTGGGACATCGCGCGCGGTCGCGTGTTCTGGTCAGATTCGCTTTACGCGCTCCTCGGCTATGAGCGACGCGACGAGTACCTGACGCTGGCGGAGATGTCGGCGATCATCCATCCCGAGGACGCCGAGATCTGCGCCTTTCCCGGGCGGCTTGTCGGCACCGAGGCGAGCCACGTCGAGCAGGAATTCCGGCTGCGCAACGCGGGAGGCGATTGGGTTTGGCTGCGCGCTCGGGCCGAGGTGGCGACGGATCCGCAGGACTGGAGCCGGCACCTTGTCGGGATCGCGGTCGACATCACCGAGGAGCGCGCCGCGGCCGAGCGTACGGCCCGGGCCGACGAGCGCCTGCGGGACGCGGTCGAGGCGATCTCGGAAGCCTTCGTGCTCTGGGATCCGGACAACAAGCTCGTCCTGTGCAACTCAAAGTTCCGCAAGCTGCACGGGCTGCCCGCCGAGGCGGTGCGACCTGGCACGCCCTACGCGGACATCATCCGCATGGGCCAGCCCGTTGAATACCGGCTCGCCAACGAAAGCGCCTCGGAAGCCGGCGGCCGCACGCTCGAGGCGCATCTCTTCGACGGACGCTGGCTCAACGTCAGCGAGCGGCGCACCAAGGACGGCGGCTTCGTCTCGGTCGGCAGCGACATCACGGCGCTGAAGCGCCAAGAGGAGATGCTGCGCGAGAAGGAGGCGCGGCTGACCGCGACCGTCCAGGATTTGCGCGCCTCGCGCCAAGCGCTGCAGCGCCAGGCGCAGCAGCTCGCGGAGCTGGCGGAGGACTTCTACGAGCAGAAGGCCCGAGCGGAAGGCGCGAACCGTGCGAAGAGCGAGTTCCTGGCCAAGATGAGCCACGAGCTGCGCACGCCGCTCAACGCCATCATCGGCTTCGCGGACGTCATGCGCAGCGAGATGTTCGGCCCGCTCGGCTGCAGCCGCTACCTTGAATATTGCGCGCACGTGCATGAGGGCGGGATGAGCCTGCTCGGCGTGATCGACGATATCCTGCAGATGTCCCGCATCGAGACCGGCAAGGTCGAACTGTCGATCGGCCCGATCGCGGTCGAGCGCGCGCTGCGCCGGGCCGTCGAGGCGGTGGCCCCGGCCGCAGCCGAGAAGGGGCTCGCCGTCTCCTGCTGTGCGGGCGGCGTCGACACGATCCAGGCGGATGGCGGCGCGCTCCAGCAGATCCTCCTCGAGCTGGCCGAGAACGCGGTGAAGTTCGCGAGGCCGCGCTGCTCGGTCGCCATCCGGGCCAGGCGGGCAGGCGATTGCGTCAACATCTTCGTCGAGGACGACGGGATCGGCATCCCGAACGCCGCGCTCTCCAAGATCGCGCGCCCCTTCGAGCAGGTCGAGAACGGCTACGCCCGAGGCGAGCAGGGCTCGGGGCTCGGCCTCGCCATCGCCAAGGGTCTGGCCGAGCTGCACGGCGGCACGCTGCGCATCCGCTCGCTCGAGGGCGAGGGCACGATCGTCATGGTGCATCTGCCGCTCGCCGGGCCGGCCGCGCGCCTCGCCCGCCTGCAGAAGCTCGCGGCCTAGAGCGTCACCCGCGTAGGACGCGATCGAAGATCGCGCGCGCCCGGGCCCGCGTCTCGGCAAGCTCGGCGGCGAGCCGGACCGCGTCGGGGAAGCCGGTCGCCGTCGCGAGCCGGGCGAGGAGCGCCGGGCTCTCCCGGTCTGGGGCCGTCTCGGCCGTCGCGAGCCGCTGCCAGTGGTGGACGTCGCCGAGGAGGCGCTCGGCCCGCACGAGCGCCCGAGCCTCCTCGGCCGCGAGCGCACCGGACTGAGCGGCCCGCGCGAAGACCTCGCCCGAGCCGAGGCCGACGAGGCCGGGTTCCGCCCCGCCCTCCGCGAGCACGAGCGCCTGAGCCAGAAAATCGAGGTCCAGGAGCCCGCCCGGGCTGAGCTTCATGTCCCATGGGCCGCCCTCGCCTTTCTCGCGGGCCACGAGGTCGCGCATCGCCGCGACGCCGCCGAACACGGTCGCGCGGTCGCGCGGTCGCGTCAGGAGCCCTTCGATCGCCTGCGCGAGGTCGGCTTGCAGCGACACGTCTCCGGCGACAGGTCGGGCGCGGACGAGCGCCATCTGCTCCCAGAGCTCCGCGTCGCTCTCGTGATAGGCCCGGAAAGCGCTGAGCTGGGAGGCAACCGGGCCCTGCGTGCCCGACGGGCGCAAGCGAAGATCGACGGCGTAGAGCCGCCCCCGCCGGGTCGGGACGGTCAGGGCCGCGACGAGCCGCTGCGTCAGGCGCGTGAAGTAGACGACCGCGTCGAGCGGCCGAGGGCCGTCGCTCGTTCGTCGGGCATCGTCGAAATCATAGAGGACGAGCAGGTCGAGGTCGGAGGTCGCCGTGAGGTCGGCCGATCCGAGCCGCCCGAGACCCAGCACCGCGAGGCGCGCCCCGGGCACCGTCCCGTGCTCGGTCGCGAAGGCGCGCTCGGTCCAGGCGAGCGCCGATCTGATCGCCGCGACCGCGATCGCGGCGAGCGCCGCCCCCATCTGCGCGGGGGTGTAAAGGCCGGACAGGAGCCGGGCCCCTGCCACGAATTGGAGCTGCCGCGCGCCGTCGCGCAGGGGGTCCAGGAACTCCTCCGTGTCCGCGGGTTCCCCGACGCGTGCGGCCAGCTCGGCCTCGATCGCCTCGGGCGCGACCTCGGCGGCGGCGAAGTCGCGCTCGAGCACGACATCGAGCACGTGGGGAGCCGTCGCGACGACCTCCGCGAGGCGGGGCGCGCTCCCCAGGAGGTCGGCGAAGAGGGTGCGCAGGGGCTCCTGCGAGCGCAGGATCGTCAGCAGCTCGACCGCGGCCGGCATCCGTGCGAAGGCGCGGTCGAGCCGGGCGAGCGCACCGTCCGGATCGAGCGTGCCGCCGAGCGCCGCGAGGAGCGCGGGCGTGAGCTCGGTCAGGACCTCGCGGGCGCGCGGACTCGTCACCGCCGGACGCCGACCGAAATGCCACCCGCGCACGGTCTCGGCCGCCGTCTCGGGGTCCCGAAAGCCGAGCCGGCGCAGGGTCGCGACCGTGCCGGGATCGACTTCGACGCCCGTGAAGACGAGGTCGCCGGCCTCCACCGCGAGCTCGGGCCCTTCCTCGAAGAGCAGCGCGTAATGACGCTCCACGCGCCTCGCCTGCGCCGTCAGGGCGGCCTCGAAGGCGCCCGGCTCCGCGAAGCCCGACAGGGCCGCGATCCCGGCGAGCGCGCCGGGATCGGTCGGAAGGCGCTGCGTCTGCTCGTCCGCGACCATCTGGAGGCGGTGCTCCAGGTCGCGCAGGAAGCGATAGGCGCCCGCGAGCTCGGTCGCGGCCGCGTCCGTCACCCAGCCCTCGACCTTCAACGCCTCCAGCATGTCGAGCGTGCGCCGCCCGCGCAGGGCCGGGTGCCGCCCGCCGAAGACCAACTGCTGTGTCTGGACGAAGAACTCGATCTCGCGAATGCCTCCGCGCCCGAGCTTGATGTCGTGGCCTGCGACCGCGATCGCGCCATGCCCGCGCGCCAGGTGGATCTGGCGCTTCATCGCGTGGATGTCGGCGATCGCCGCGAAGTCGAAATACTTGCGCCAGATGAACGGGGCGAGGTCGGCGAGGAAGCGTTCTCCGAGCGCGAGGTCGCCCGCGACCGGCCGCGCCTTGATCATGGCGGCTCGCTCCCAGTTTTGGCCGAGCGTCTCGTAGTAGACATAAGCCGCCGGGAGCGAGACGGCCGCGGCGGTCGAGGCCGGGTCGGGCCGCAGCCGGTAATCCACACGGTGGACGTAGCCGTCGGGTGTGCGCTCGCCGAGGAGCTTCGCGATCGCCTGAGCGATGCGCGGATAGAGCCGCGACGGCTCGCCGCGCGACCCGAGAGCGGGCGCCTCGGGGTCGAAGAAGAGAACGAGGTCGACGTCGCTCGAGTAGTTGAGCTCGCCCGCTCCGTGCTTGCCGAGCGCCAGGACGACGAGACCGCTCCCCTCTCCCGTCCCGCCGGGCGGCGGCGCGAAGCGGTCGAGTGCCGCGGCCTCTGCGAGGGCGATTTCGGTCGCGGTCCGGACGGAGGCGTCCGCGAAGTCGGATAACGCCCCGACCACCTCGTCGGTGGTCCAGGCCCGCCCGAGATCGGCGAGCCCCACGAGCAGCGCGTGGGCGCCGCGGTTGCGGCGCAGGTCACGCACTAGCGTCGCGCGATCGATCTCGCCCGACGCGAACCGGGCCGCGAGGGCGTCCTGCGCCGCGACGAGCGCCGCGTGGCTGTCCTCGGGCGCGGTCGCGGCGAAACGGGCCAGGCGTTCGGGATCGTCCTGCATCAGCCCGCGCAGAAAGGGCGAGCGCGCCGCGACCGCAGCCGCAAGCGCCGCGAAAGCCGGGCCGCCCCCAAGGCTGCCGAGCGGCGGCTCGCCCATGTCCGGTGCAGACGCGACCGCGCCCGGACGGATCCGCGTCGCGAGGCTCGGCTCCGTCATCCGGCGGCCGCCGGGGGTGCCGGCAGCGCGAGCGTCGCC
>JAFAPJ010000009.1 GCA_019247255.1 Methylobacteriaceae bacterium
CCTGGCGCTCGTTCTCGGAGCCCTCCCGCGCCACCCGGTTCTGACCCTCGATGCCTGCCGTCTTCGCCTTCGCGGCAAGAAGGTTCGGGCCCGCCATTACCTCGCGGTCGCCTCAGGCACGACGCCGCTCTCCGACTACCCCCGCTGGGCGGCCGCGCGGGCGATGCGGCTCGCGGCGCCCGAGCCCGCCCCGGCCGTGGCGATCGGCTTCGCGATCGCGCCGGGCGACGCGTCCCGCGCTGAGGTCGAGGCGACCCGCGCCCATCTCGCGGAGGCCGGGGCCGCCGCCATCCGGGTCGGCGGCCGGGAACCGGGCGACTGGACGGGCTGCGCGTGGGTCGGCCTTCTCCGGGCCGGCGACCGGCTGGCCGAGGGCGCGCTCGACTGCCTCGCGGCCGCGATCGGGCGCGATCCCGGCCTCGCGATCCTGTTCAGCGACGAGGACGAGCCGGCCCCGGCGGGCGGCGGCCGCGTCCCCTGGCTCAAGCCGGATTGGAGCCCGCGGCTCCAGGCAGCCCGGCCCCCTCGCGACGGCCTCGCCCTCCTCCGGGCCGACCTCCTCCGCGACGGCGACCCCGAGGCGTCTCTCGCGCAGACGCTCGCCCGGCCCGACGCCCGGGTCGGGCACGTCCGCCGCATTCTCCTGCATCGCGGGGCGCCGGCCCCGGCGTCCCGCCCGGCGTCGGCCGTCGCGCAATCCGCCCCGACGCCCTCCGTCTCCGTCGTGATCCCGAACAAGGATCGGCTCGGGCTGCTCAGGGTCTGCCTTGAGGGCCTGATTCGCGGCACGGATCACCCGGCGCTCGACATCTTCCTCGTCGACAACGGCAGCGAGGAGGCCGAGACCCACGCCTTCTACCGCTCGCTCGCGGGCGAGCCGCGCCTCGCGATCCTCGAGCGGCCGGGCCCCTTCAACTACTCGGCCTTGACCAACGCCGGCGTCGCGGCCTCGACCGGCGAGCTCCTGCTCCTCCTCAACAACGACATCGAGATCGTCCGGCCCGATTGGCTCGCGCTCATGGTCGCGGAGGCGACGCGACCGGGGGTCGGGGCGGTCGGCGCCACCCTCCTCTACCCGGACCGGCGCATCCAGCATGCCGGTGTCGCCATCGGGCTCGGCGGCGAGGCCGGGCATCTCTATCGCGGGAGGCCCGCCGGGCATCCGGACGCGTTCCGCCGCCTCGACGTCCCGCACGAGGTCTCGGCCGTGACGGGGGCCTGCCTGCTCGTGTCCCGGAGCGCCTACGACCGGGTCGGCGGCCTTGACGAGGCGGAGCTTCCCGTCTCCTTCAACGACATCGACCTGTGCCTGAAGCTGCGCCAGGAAGGCCTGCGCAACATCCTCGTTCCCGACGCCGTGCTGATCCACCACGAATCCGCGAGCCGCGGCCGCGACACGGGCGCCAAGGAGGCCCGGGCGCGCCGCGAGGCGGCGGTGTTCGCGTCGCGCTGGCGCGGCGTCATGCGCGACGACCCTTATTTCCATCCGGGGCTGTCCTTGCTCCGGTTCGACGTCTCGCTCGGCTGACCGCATGACCCGCCCCGACGCGGCCGGACCGGACGCGCACCCGATCCTTCGGCCGACCCTGACGCCCCTCGATCCGCTCCGGCGCGACCAGCATGGCGCCTGGCTCTCGCCGGACGGTCCGGCGCGGCTGCGCTTCGGCCTCGACGCGGCCGCGCTCGCGGGCGCCTGGGTCGAGATCGAGGTCGCGATCCTGACGGATGCCGAGACGGTGCGGATGTCGCTCTATCTCGAGCGTCCCGGGGACGGCCCGCCCGAGCCCTCGCCCTTCGCGGCACGGGCACGGGGGCGTGGCCGCTGGGTCGGGCTCCTGCCGCGGGACCTGTCCGGCCTTCTCTTCGAGCCGCTCGACGGGCCGGGCCGCTTCCGGATCGAGGACGCGACGATCCGCCGGCTCTCGCGGCGCGAGCTCCTCGGGGAGGCGGCCCGGATCGACCCGCTCGAGACCGCGGTCGCCACCTTCTGGCGCGCCCGCGGCAAGAAGCTGCGCGGCCGCAACCGCATCGAGGCGCTGTTCCGCCGCCCGACCGCCACGACCTACGCGGCCTGGCTCCTCGAGAACGAGACCGTCTCGGAGGCCGAGCGGCGCTTCATGCTCGACCTCATGGCCGAGTGGCGCGACCCGCCGCTGATCTCCGTCGTCATGCCGGTCTACAACACGCCGCCGCGCGAGCTCGAGGCCGCGATCCGGTCGGTCGAAAGCCAGCTCTATCCGCGCTGGGAGCTCTGCATCGCGGACGATGCCTCCCCGGACCCCGCCGTCCGGCCGGTGCTGGAGGCCGCCCTCGCCCGGGACACGCGGATCAAGGTCGCCTGGCGCCCGGAGAACGGGAACATCGCGGCCGCCTCGAACAGCGCGCTCGCGCTCGCGACCGGCGCCTTCGTGGCGCTCCTCGATCACGACGACCTCCTGCCACCCCACGCGCTCTATTACGTCGCACGCGAGATCGTCGCGCATCCGGATTCCGACATCATCTACACGGACGAGGACAAGGTCGACGAGAGCGGGGCGCGCTACGACCCGCACATGAAGTCGGACTGGAACGAGGAGATGCTTCTCGCCCAGAACTACCTCAATCATCTGAGCGTCTTCCGGACCGAGCTCGTGCGGCGCGCGGGCGCCTTCCGGCTCGGCCTCGAGGGCAGCCAGGACCACGACCTGATCCTGCGCATCCTCGACCACACGGACGAGACCCGCATCCGGCACGTCCCCCGGGTGCTCTACCATTGGCGGAACTATAAGCGCTCCGGCGCCTTCTCCGGCCGCCGGCTCGACGAGGCGCTCCGCGCGCGCCGCCGCGCCCTGGAGGATTACGTGGCGCGACGGGGCATCGACGGCGAGGTGCTCGAAGGCCCCTTCGGCTTCAACCGCCTGAAGCGCCGCCTGCCCGACCCGGCCCCGAAGGTCACGGTGGTGATCCCGACGCGCGACGCCGCGAAGCTCGTCGCGGTGGCGGCGCGCGGCGTCCTCGAGGGCACGACCTATCCCGATCTCGAGCTCGTCATCATCGACAACGAGAGCCGCGAGCCCGAGACGCGCACGCTCTTCGACGCGCTCCGCCGCGACCCGCGCGTCAAGATCCGGCCCTATCCCGGGCCCTTCAACTTCTCGGCGATGAACAACCGGGTCGTCGAGGAGAGCGATGCCGAGTTCATCCTCCTTCTCAACAATGACATCGAGGTGATCGAGCCGAACTGGCTCGGCGAGATGGTGGCGCTGGGCCTCTCCGACGCCGTGGCGGCGGTCGGCGGTCGGCTTCTCTACCCGGACAACCACGTCCAGCATGGGGGAATCGTGCTCGGCGTCGGCGGGCTGAACGGGGTCGACGGCGTGGCCGGCCACAGCCAGCTCAGGGCGAAGCGCCGGCACCCGGGCTATTTCGGCCGGCTCGTGATCCCGCAATACATGTCAGCCGTGACGGGCGCCTGCATGCTGGTCCGGCGCGAGGCGTTCCTGGCGGTCGGCGGCTTCGACGAGGACAAGCTCGCGGTCGCGTTCAACGACGTCGACCTCTGCCTGAAGCTCCGCGCCGCCGGCTGGAAGATCGCCTGGACGCCCTACGCCACCCTCTACCACCACGAATCCGCGACGCGCGGCGTCGACACGGCGCCCGAGAAGCAGGAGCGCTTCAATCGCGAGGTCCGGGTCATGCTCGACCGCTGGGGCCAGACGCTCCGCCGCGACCCCTATTACAACCCGAACCTCTCGCTCGTGTCGGCGCATTTCATCCTGAAGGGGCTGACCCCGAAGGTTGAGAAGCCGCCGCTCCACGCGCGGCTGCCGTTCCGGGTCCAGACGCCGCTCATCCGCCGCGAGGGTGCCTGGCGGTGGCGCAAGCCCTGGCGTCCCCCGCCTCCGCCGTGAGCCCCCCGCCATGAGCCCTCCTCGCCATGAGCCTTCCTCGCCTTGAGCCCTCGATGAGCTCCCGCACCATCCTCATCACGGGCGCGTCGCGCGGGATCGGCCGCGCGCTCGCGGTGGCGTACGCCGAGCCCGGCGTGCATCTCGCGCTCGTCGGACGCGACGAGGCGCTGCTCAGCACGGCGGCCGCTACCTGCCGGGCCCGCGGCGCGGACGCGACCGTCTTCGCGGTCGACGTGCGGGACCGGGACGGCATGGCCTACGCGCTCGCGACCTTCGACCTCGCGCACCCGCTCGATCTCGTGGTGGCGAATGCCGGCGTCGCCCTGCCGACGGGCGACGATCCGACCGTCGCGACCTCGGCCTATGACGAGATCGAGATCAACCTCGTGGGCGCGCTGAACACCGCCTTTCCGGCGATCCCGCTGATGACGGCGCGCGGAGCGGGCCAGATAGCGCTCGTCTCCTCGCTCGCGGCCTTCGCGCCGCTCCCCGATTCCCCGGGCTACAGCGCCTCCAAGGCCGGGCTCCTCATGGCGGGGCTGGCGCTTCGGGAGCGGCTGCGGCCCCGCGGGATCCGGGTCAACGTGGTCTGTCCCGGCTACATCGCGACCGCCATGGGCGAGCGCTACGAGGGCTGGAAGCCGCTGACGATGGCGCCCGAGCGCGCCGCGGAGCGCATCCGGTCGGGCCTCGCCCGCGACATGCCCGTGATCGCCTTCCCGCGCCGCCTCGCGCTCGCGGCCCGGCTTTCGACCCTCGTGCCCGACCGGCTGCGCCGGGCCGGTCTCTCCGCCTTCCGGTTCCGGATCGGCGACGGCTGACGGCTCAGATCGCCATGCGGGAGCGGACGTCGTCGCCCGCGAACTCGGCCGGGCCGCCCGCCATCACCACCTCGCCTCGCTCCAGCACAACGAAGCGGTCGGCGAGGTCGCGCGCGAACTCGAAATATTGCTCGACGAGCAGGATCGCCATGTCGCCGCGCTCGCGCAGGTAGCGGATCGCCCGGCCGATATCCTTGATGATGGAGGGCTGGATGCCCTCCGTCGGCTCGTCGAGAACGAGGAGCCGCGGGCGCGTCGTCAGCGCCCGGCCGATCGCGAGCTGCTGCTGCTGCCCGCCCGAGAGGTCGCCGCCGCGCCGGTTCAGCATCGATTTCAGCACGGGGAAGATCTCGAAGACCTCGTCCGGCACGACGCGCTGGCCGCGCGGCAGCGGCGCGAAACCGGTCTCGAGGTTCTCGCGGACGGTCAGCAGCGGGAAGATCTCGCGGCCCTGCGGCACGTAGGCGATGCCCGAACGGGCGCGCTCGGACGGCTTCAGGCGCGAGATGTCGCGCTCGCCGAGCCGGATCGAGCCGCCGGCGATCGGCCGGTGGCCGACGATCGCCCGCATGAGCGAGGACTTGCCGACGCCGTTGCGTCCGAGGACGCAGGTGACCTCGCCCTGCTTCGCCTCGACCGAGACGCCGCGGAGCGCCTGCGCGGCGCCGTAGAAGAGGGAGACGTTGTCGACGCTCAGCATGGCTCGCCGGCCTCCCTCCCCCTTGCGGGGAGGGCGGACTCGGCGAAGCCGAGCCGGGTGGGGGTGGTTCGGAGCGGAAGCGCATGCAGGGAGGTGGCGGCTCCGGCCCCCCACCCCGGTTCGCGCCTCCGGCGCGACTCGGCCCTCCCCGCGAGGGGGAGGGAGCGCGCGAGCTGGTTCGAGGGCGAGCGCGTCATCGCCCGAGATAGACCTCGATCACCCGCTCGTTCGTGGAGACCTGATCCAGCGGCCCCTCGGCCAGGACAGAGCCCTCATGCAGACACGTGACCTTGACGCCGAGGTCGCGCACGAAGGTCATGTCGTGCTCGACCACGACGACCGAGCGCGTCCGGGCGATCTCGCGCAGGAGGTCGGCGGTATCGGCCGTCTCCTGGTCGGTCATGCCG
>JAFAPJ010000161.1 GCA_019247255.1 Methylobacteriaceae bacterium
CCGCTTCTACGTCGAGGCGCTTCCCGGCATTCCGACCATCCGGGTCTTCGAAGCGCTGGCCTGCGGCATCCCGCTCGTCTCCGCGCCCTGGCGCGACAGCGAAGGGCTGTTCCGGGTCGGTGCCGATTTCCTCATGGCCGAGAGCCCGGACGACATGGAGCGGCATCTGCGCGCGGTGCGCGACGACGCGGCGCTCCGGGAGAGCCTCGTCGCCCACGGGCTCGAGACGATCCGGGCCCGCCACACCTGCGCGCATCGCGTCGACGAGCTTCTCGCGGCGCTCAGCCGCTTCCGGACACCGTCCCTGGATCAGGTCGCATGAAACTCGCCTTCTACGGCTCGAGCCTCCTCTCCTCCTATTGGAACGGCGCCGCCACCTACTACCGGGGGCTCCTCGGCGAGCTCGCGCAGCGCGGCTACCGGATCACCTTCTACGAGCCGGACGCGTTCGACCGGCAGAAGCACCGGGATATCGACCCGCCGGATTGGTGCGAAGTCACGGTCTATCCGGCGACGGAGGCGGGGCTCCGGTCAGTGCTCGCCGAGGCGGCCAGGGCCGATATCGTCGTGAAGGCGAGCGGCGTCGGCGTGTTCGACCGCGAGCTCCTGGACGGGATCGTCAGCCATTCGCGCCCGGACGCGATCCGCATGGTCTGCGACGTGGATGCGCCCGCGACGCTCGCCGAGATCCGGGCGGCGCCCGACCACCCGACCCGGCGCATCCTCCCCGCGCTCGACCTCGTGGTGACCTACGGGGGCGGCCCGCCGGTCGTCGAGGCCTATGAGGAGTTCGGGGCGCGGCTCTGCGTGCCGATCTACAACGCGCTCGATCCCTCGACGCATTTCCCCGTGCCGGCCGAGGAGCGGTTCTCGGCCGACCTCTCGTTCCTCGGCAATCGGCTGCCGGACCGCGAGGCCAGGGTCGAGACCTTCTTCCTCGACGCGGCCGCGCGCCTGCCCGAACGGCGCTTCCTGATCGGCGGCAACGGCTGGGACACGAAACCGATGCCGCCGAACGTCCGGCATCTCGGCCACGTCTACACGCGCGAGCACAACGCCTTCAACACGTCGCCCCTGGCCGTGCTCAACATCGCCCGGGACTCGATGGCGAGCGTCGGCTACTCGCCCGCGACCCGCGTCTTCGAGGCGGCGGGCGCGGGCGCCTGCCTCATCACGGATGCCTGGGTCGGGCTCGATCTCTTCCTGCGCGAAGGCGAGGAGGTCCTGGTCGCGCGCGACGGCGCGGACGTCGCGGCGCACGTCGCGAGCCTCGGTCCCGAGCGCGCCCGCGCCATCGGGCAGGCCGCCCGCGCCCGGATCTTCGCCGAGCACACCTATGCGCGGCGCGGCGCCGAGCTCGACGCGCTCCTTCGCCGGATCGCGACCGCGCGCCGGGACAGGAGCGCCGCATGAGACCGGGCCGACGCCCGCCCGCGCGTGGCCCGCTCGACCTCGTCGTCCTCGGCCTCAGCCTCTCGTCCTCCTGGGGCAACGGTCACGCCACCACATACCGGGCGCTCCTGAAAGCCTTTGCGGCGCGCGGGCACCGGGTGACCTTCCTCGAGCGCGACGTACCCTGGTACGCGGGGGCGAACCGCGATCTCGCCGACCCGGACTGGTGCGAGCTCCTGTTCTATGACGGTCTCGCAGCGCTCGAGGCGCACCGCCGTACGATCGAGGGGGCGGACGCCGCCATCGTCGGCTCCTACGTCCCGGACGGCGTCGCGGTCGGCGAGCGCGTTCAGGACTGGGCGACCGGCGTCACGGCCTTCTACGACATCGACACCCCCGTAACGCTCGGCAAGCTCGAACGGGGCGAGCACGACTATCTCTCGCCCGAGCTGATCCCCAGCTACGACCTGTACCTCTCGTTCACGGGCGGACCGACGCTCGACCTCATCGAGCGCCGCTACGGCGCTCCCGCCGCGCGCGCGCTTTACTGCTCGGTCGATCCGGCCGCCTACCCGCCCCTCCCCCGGGCCAAGCGCTGGGATCTCTCCTATCTCGGCACCTACAGCCCGGACCGGCAGCCCGTCCTCGAGCGGCTGCTGCTCGAGCCCGCGCGCCGCGCGCCGGAGCTCCGCTTCGTGGTCGCGGGTCCGCAATACCCGGCCGAGATCTCATGGCCGGCGAATGTCGAGCGGTTCGAGCATGTCGGCCCCGCCGACCACCCTGAATTCTATGCGGCGAGCCGCTTCACGCTGAACGTGACCCGCGCCGACATGGTCCGGGCCGGCTGGAGCCCCAGCGTGCGCCTGTTCGAGGCGGCGGCCTGCGCCGTCCCGATCCTCTCGGACCGGTGGGAAGGGCTCGGCAGCCTTTTCGCGCCGGACCGCGAGATCGGGCTCATCGACGGCCCGGATGACGTGCTGGCCTTCCTTCAAGATGCGACGCCCGGCACGGCGCGCGCGATGGGACGGGCGGGGCGCGCCCGCATCATGGCAGAGCATACCGCCGCCCACCGCGCGGCCGAGCTCGAACGCGACCTGCGCGAGGCCGGGGCCGCCCGGAGCGCGCCCACCCCGCGCCTCGCGGAGGCGATCGCGGCAAACTGAGAGCGGTCAGCCGGGCTTGCGCAGGAGCCAGGCCGGGGCGTCCCAGAGCCGGAGGAGGCGCGCACCGTCGATCGCGAGCGTGAGGCCGTGGGCCGCCGAGAGCCCCGCAAGCTCCGCCCGGTCGCGAGCGAGGTCACCGCGATAGGAATAGTTGAAGATCGCGAGCGCGCCCTCCGGCCGGAGCACGCGCGACGCCTCCGCCACGTGCCTCGCCGCGACCTCCGGCCCGGCCTTGTGCAGGTAGGGAAAGACGTCGGCGGCGAGCACGACGCTGACGCTTGCGTCCGGCACGAGGGCGAGGTCGCGACCCTCGGTCACCAGAACCCGCACGTTCGGGAGGCCGGCGCAGCGCTCGCGGGCGCGGGCCGCCATGCCGGGCGACAGATCGAGCCCGAGCAGCGATTTGCATTGTGGCGCGAGCGCTTCGAGGAAACGTCCCGACCCGCAGCCGATCTCGAGGACGTCGCGGTCCGGCCCGAGAAGCCCCCATCGCGCGAGGCGATCGACCACCTCCGCGGTCGCCTCGGCGAGGAGCGCCGGGGAGCCCAGCGCGTAGAGGGCGCTCCCGGCGTCCGGCGCCTCGGCCGCGAGACGGTCGAAGATCGCGGCCCATTCGGGCGCGCTCGCGATCCCGGCATGATTCGCCGCGGCGAGCACGCCCCGCACGGTCGCCCATGCCTCTGGATGCGCGGCGATGAGGGCTGCGACGGCCGCGAGGCGGTCGGCCTCGTCCCCGTCCCGGGGGCGAGCGGCCGCGAGCGCCTCGGCGGCTCCCCGCGGACTGACGCTTTCGGCGAGGAGCCGCATCGCCGCGACGGTCGCGGGCAGCCGTCCCGCGGCCGCGTCGTCCAGGATGGTGGTGAGCGCCGGCCCGATCATGGCCGGACGAGCCGCCGATGGCGGTTCAGCACGTCCGCGGCGCCCCAGGCGTATTTGTAGGGCTCCCGACCGCGCAGGAAGCTGAACCGCGCAAGCCCTGCCTCGCGGGCGCGCTCGATCGCGTGCCCGATGAGGATCGTGCCCGGGCTCTCGAAGGCGAAATCGGGGTCGAAGCCGCCGAGATAGGCGTAGGCCGCGCGGTCGTCCCTGAGCAGGTAGGCGGCTCCGGCGACCCGGTTCTCGATGCGGAGCGCGAGCGGCCAGGCGAGCCCGGCCGCGAGGAGCCGCGGCAGCGCGAGCGCGTGGAAGCGGCGCACGGGCTCGGCTGCGAGCAGGCCGTCCTCTCCGCGCTCGGCCCAGCGCGCACCGTGGAGCCGCGCGAGCTCGGCGAGGTACGAGGCCGGCGCGCACGGGTCAGCCGCCTCGGCCGCGAGGTCGAGGATTTCGAGACCGCGGCGCTCGGCCCGATGCCGGCTCATGCGGAGCTTGCGTCGCTGACGGCTCGGGACGGGCTCGGGGCCGGCGAGGTCGAGGACCGGGCAGGCCGTCTGGTCGACCGCCTGCTCGGCCCAGCCCGGCGCCGCAGCAAGCCTCAGGGCCGCGGCATCCGGCGGCAGCTCCTCCAGCTCCCATTTGTCCCAGCCCGGCAGCGCCGCGACCGCCTCCACGAGAGCCGCGCCGGCCTCGGCCGCATGCGGATCGACGAGCACGTCCGTGTGGTCGCTGATCCCCAGGCCGAGCGGCAGCAGGCGCGGGCCATGGCGGCCGTCCTCGAGCCAGAACGCGCCCAGGCCGACGAGGCGCGGCCCCGCCTCCACCGCGACGGCCGCGAGCGGTCCCGGCGCGAAGGCCTCCCACCAGGGCAGGAGCCAGGCGGGCGACGAGAAGGGCGTCGCTCCCGGCGAACGCCGCCACAGCGCCCACCAGGCGGGCTCGAGCGCGGCGAGCTCGGCTGCGTCGCGGACGAGGCGCGCAACGGGGCGGCTCACGCCGAGGCGGCGAGCGGCGGCGCGCTCTCCCGGACGAGGCGCGCGTAGAGGTCGAGATAGGCCCCGACCATCGTGGCTCGGTCGAAGCGGGCGCGCGCCACGGTCCGGCAGGCGGCCGGGTCGATCGCGCCCGCGCGCCCGATCGCCGCCGCCATCGCGCTGGCGTCGCGGACGAGGAAACCCGTCCGGCCGTCCTCGACCGTTTCGGCGAGCGCGCCGGCCGCGAAGGCGATCACCGGCGTGCCGGCGGCCGCGGCCTCCCGGGCGACGAGGGACGAGGTCTCGGGCACGAGCGACGGGACGAGGAGGCAGCGCGCGGCCGCGAGCAGCCGGCGTTTCCGGGCGAAGCCGACGGGTCCGAGATAGCGGCAGCCCGGCCCGAGCCACGGCGCGACCTCGTGCGCGAAATAGCGCTCATGCGCCGCGTAGGGGAACAGCTCGCCCGCGATGAGGAGCGGGACGCCCGCCTCGCGCGCGGCCCGGATCGCGAGGTGGACGCCCTTCTCGGGGCAGATCCGGCAGAGGGTCAAGGCGAACGGGCGGCGCGCATGACGGGCACCCGCGAAGGCCTCGACCGCGACCCCGTTCTCGATCGGCGCAAGCAGGGCCGGACCGGGCGGGCAGTCGCGCGCCTGGCTCGGCGAGACCGGGTTCAGCCAGGTCAGCGGCCGGCGGGGCGCCAGCGCCTCGGCCGGGTACCATGAGGGTGGCAGGTGCAGGGTCGCGAGAACCGGTGGGCCGGGCGGCGGCAGGTAGGTCGGGAAGTCGATCCCGTGCAGGTGGACGAGGTCCACCGGATCGCGCCGGAGCGCTGCACTGACGGCCCGTCGGACGCTCGCCTGGGCGCGCGACTTCGCGGCCTCGTCGAGCTCGCCCGTCGTTCGCGGCACCGGGACGAGGCGGCCGGCCACGCGCGAGCCTTCCTGCGCCACCACGATCGAGCGATGGCCGGCCTCGACGATCCCGCGATCGAGCGCCGCCAGGATCTGCTCGGCGCCGCCCGCCGTGTCGGGCGAGACCGGCGCCAGCGGATAGGCGACGCTGAGAATCGTGAGCGTCATGGCGGCCCAACGAGCCCGAGCTCGGCAAAGGCGGCGCCCGTCAGGTCGAGCCAGCGCGCGCCCGTGAGGCCCCAGCCATAGCGCTCGTAGAGGAGCGCGCCGCCGTTCGGGAGGCGCGTGAAATCGTGGTCCGGCGCCGTCCGGAACAGCTCGCGCTGAACATCGAACGAGGCGAGCGTCTCGGACTGGCTGCGATG
>JAFAPJ010000168.1 GCA_019247255.1 Methylobacteriaceae bacterium
GCCGCCGCGGCGTCCGGCGAAGAGCAGCCGGTCGCGGACCCGGGTCATGAGGTCGCCCGTGTCGATGAAGCCGTCCGGCCCCGCGAGCCCGGTTCCGGCCGCCCCGACATAGCCGGTCGCGGCGCGGGACGAGCGGATGCGCAGCGACCCGTCCTCGACCTTGAGCTCGATCCCGGCGCGAGGGCTGCCGAGCAGGCTCTCGGGGAAGCCGGCCTGCCCGTCCTCGACTTCGAAGGCGAGACCGGCCTCGGTCGAGGCGTAGGCGTGAGCGATCGTCGCGTCCGGGAAGGCGGCCCGCAGCGCGTCGAGGATCGCCTGGTCGGCGATCTCGCCGGAGAGGCGGATGTAGCCGGGGCGGATCGCGCCGAGCGCCGGCGACATGAGCGCGAGCCGCCAATGCGACGGCGTCCCGGCGAGGTGCGTGACCCCGTGCCGGCCGAGCCGGCCGAGGAAATCGGCGAGGGGCTCGTCATGGCCCGACAGGACGAGGGTGCCGCCGCCCAGGAGGCCCCGGAAATACATCTGCAGGCCGCCGTAGCGGCGGATGTCGTAGAAGGTGCCCCAGATCGGCGGCGCAACTTCGCCCCGCGGCGGCGCGAGGTGCCCGGCGAGGCTCGCGAGGCCGTGCCGGACCATCTTCGGCACGCCCGTCGTGCCGGAGGTCATGAGCACCCATTCCGTCGCGACGGGCGGCGGAGCCGGGCCCGCCTCCGGCTCGGCGGGACGGGGCGGCCAGGCGAAGAGCGCGGTTTCGCGGCCGAGCGTCTCGGCCGCGAGGGCTGCCGCCATCGCGGCGTCCAGCACCAGCATGTCGATCGCGGCGCCCTCGAGCACGGCCGGGAGATGCGCTTTGGCGACGTCGGGCGGGCAGAGCACGAGCCGGCTCGCGACGCCGTCGAGCTCGGGCAAGATCGCGGCCGTCGCGAACTGGTCGCTCGTCGCGACGAGCACGCGCAGCCCGGCGAAGTCGCGGACCGGCCGGTCGAGAACCGCGGAGCCGAGCGTCCGGTCGAGCGGGAGGACGGCCTCCCGGCCCTCGACCTGCCCGACAAGGCGGCGGTGGGCCGGGTCGCCGCCCGCGGCGATGAGGCGGCGCAGGGCGGGCGGCGCGGCCTCGTCCTCAGGCCGCGGCATCGATCCGGTTCGCGCCGTCGTAGAGCCGCACGAGGTCGCCGAGCGTCACCGGGAAAGCGAGGTCGTCGGCGCTCGCGAAGGGGTCGAAGTCGAGCGCGACCTCGAGCCGGGCGATCAAGACCGCGAAGCAGAGCGAATCGAGGCCGCTCTCGAGGAGAACCAGATCGTCCGTCAGCTCGGGCAGGGTCTTGTTCTGCTCGGCCGCGACCTCGCGGATCGACGTGTAGATGAGCTCACGATGCGACATGGGCGAACCTCCTGGAGGGCTTATGGCGCATCCGGGCTAAGCCTCCCTTAAGCCGAAGGCGGGAAGCTCGGGACCGACATGAACGCGATGCGACCCATGCCGACGGGCCTCCGGCGACGGCAGATCGGACCGGACGACCTCGAGGCGGTCGCAAGCTTCCTCGCGGGCGGCTTTCGGCTGCGGCCGCCCGCCTATTGGCGCCGCGGGCTCGAGCGGCAGGCGGCTCGCGCCGTGCGGCCCGGGCGGCCGCGCTTCGGCTACATGCTGGAGAAGGACGGGCAGGTCGTCGGCACGATCCTGGTGATCGCGGCCGAGCTCGAGCATGAGGGGCGCGAGTTCGAGCGCTGCGCGCTGTCGAGCTGGTACGTCGCCCCGGAGGTGCGGGCGCAGGCGCCGCTCCTCGTCTCGCCGCTTCTCGGCGACCCGGCGCTCAGCCTCCTCAACATCTCGGCCGCGCCGAACACCTGGCCGACCGTGGGGGCGCAGGGCTTCGCGGGCCGCCGGGCCCCGAAGCGCCTGACCGTCCCGGCGCTGGCGCCCCGCGTCCCGGGCGCCGCCGTCCGGCTCTTCCGGGGGCCCGATGATCCGGCCGCGCTCGGCGAGGGCGAGCGGCGGCTCCTCGCCGATCACGCAGGCTTCGGCTGCCTGTGCCTCGTCGTCGAGACGCATGACGGTCCGCAACCCTTCGCGTTCGCGCAAGGGCGCGTGCTGCGCCGGCTCGTGCCGACGCTCCGACTCGTCTGGTGCCGCGACATCGCGGCCTACGCCCGCCTCGCCGGCACGATCGGGCGCTTCCTGCTCGGACGGGGCGCCCTCACGGTCACGGCCGACGAGGATCCGAGCGTCGCGCAGCTTCCTGGCTGGCGGATCGCGCCCGAGAGCCGCAGCTATGCCCGCGGCCCCCTGCCGTTCCGTCCGGGCGACCTCGCCTATACCGAGGTCGTCCTCTACGGGCTCTGAGGCTCAGCGGAACGCGAGCGAGGGCGTCGCGGCCGACCCCATGAGGAAGCGCTTCACCTTGTTCATCGCCCGGAGCGCGAAGCCGACCATGCGCGGCTGCGTGGTCCGGCAGAAGGCGAGCTTGCGCACCTTGCTCTCGACGCGCCAATGCGCCTTGGCGCCGTGCTTGAAGAACAGGACGTCGCCCGGCCCGAAGCGGGTCGGCGGCAAGCCGTCGCCCTCGATCACGACCGAGCCCTCAAGGAAATGGATGGTCTCGTCGAAATCGTAGAACCAGTCGAAGGATCCTTCGCTGCATTCCCACACGATGGTCGAGGCGGTGCCGTCCTCGCTGCGCGACAGGATGCTCTTGCGCGCGATCGGGTTGCCGTCGCGGACCCAGGACGGCTCGATCGGCGAGGGCGCGAGCTCGACTTCGGTGCGGGACGGGATGATGGCGGCTGTCGTCATGGCGGCTCCTTCCGCGAGCCGATCTAACAGCGTGCCGTCGAGATCCGGTCAAGCAGAACGAAGCAATGCCGGCGACTGAAGTAAACTATCGTTAATACATCAGAGGCGCAGCGTGCCGTCGAGCAGCGCCCGGTGCAGTTCAGGCGTGAAGGGACGATAGGCGCCGTCAATGGGATCGTCGATGAAGATCGGATCGGCGACGCGCTCGAGGTCGTAGCCTTGGGCCGCGAGGCCGTCCTTGCGGATCTTCAAGGTGTCCGTCGTGGCGAGGTCCGGGCAGAGCCGCAGGAAGATCGGGCGGGCATAGGCCGGCAGATCGCGTACCAGCCGCTCGCGAAAGACCGCGAGATCGAAGGTCTCGTTCGTCGCGAGCGCCGCCATGCCGGCGCGGCCCTCGGCGCCCGGCACCCGGACGCCGTAGATCGCGGCCGCGACGACGCCCGGCGCCGAGGCGGCTATCTCGGCGACCTCGCTCGTCGCGACGTTCTCGCCCTTCCAGCGGAAGGTGTCGCCGACCCGGTCGACGAAGTAGAAATAGCCTTGGCGGTCGGTGCGCATGAGGTCGCCCGTGCGCAGCCAGGCATCGCCCGGCTTGAACACGTCGCGCAGGATCTTGCGCTCGCTCTCGGCCCCGTCCGTGTACCCCTCGAAGCGCTGGGCGCCGGCGGCCTCGATGCGGCCCAGAAGCTCGCCCGTCTCCCCGACGGCCGCGCGCCGGCAGAACCCGTCGGACCCGCGGGCCGGGAGCCCCGTCTCCGGATCGTGGTGGACCAGGATCGCGGGCGAGCGATGGGCGAGGATCGGCGGGACGCGTCCGACCGCGCCGACGCGGCCTTCCACGTTCGTTAACGAGACCGTCCCCTCGGTCGCGGCGTAGAACTCGACGATCCGCGGGATCGCGAAGCGCTCTTGAAACGGCTCCCAGACCTTGGCGCCGAGCCCGTTCCCGAGCGCGAGCCGCAGGCCGTGCCGGCGTTCGAGCGGGTGGGTCGGGGCGGCCAGGAGATAGCGGCAGAGCTCGCCGATATACTGGAAGACCGTGCAATCGTGCTCCGCAACCTCGTCCCAGAAGCGCCGGGCCGAGAAGCGTTCCGCGACGACGAGCGCGCCGCCCGCGAGCAGCGCGGCGCCGGGCGCCACGACCCCGCCGACGCTGTGGAACATCGGCAGGCAGTCGTAGAGGCGATCGGTCTCGTCGAGCCCGGCGAGGGCCGAGAACCAATGGCCCCAGGTCAGGATCCGGCCGTGGCTGACGTTGGCGGCCTTGGGCAGGCCGGTGGTCCCGGAGGTGTAGATGCAGAGCGCACGGTCGCGGAGCGCGAGCGCCGGCATCTCGCCCTCCGCCAACGGCTCGTCCGGCTGGCGCGCGAGCGCGGCCTCGATCCCGTCCGGGTCGTCGGGCGCGCCGTGGACGAGCAGCGTCGGGGCCGCGGCGAGGCGGGCGCTCGCGGCCCCGTAGGGCGCGACGAGCCCGGCCGCGACGATCGCGACCTGCGGGGACGCGACCTGGAGGCAATGCGCGAGCGAGGCGCCGGTCAGGCTCGTATTGGGCAGCGCGACCGTCGCGCCCGCGCGGGTCAGGCCGAGCCAGGCCGGCAGGTAATCGGGACCGTTCGGCAGGAGAAGCGCGGCGACCGTGCCCGGGCCGAGCCCCGCCTCCTGCGCCCAGCGCGCGTAGCGCGCCGCCCGCCGGTCGAGGTCCGAGAAGCTGAGCGCGGCGCCTGACGCCGCGTCGACGATCGCCGGCGCGTCCGGTCGCTCCCGGGCGATCCCGGCGATCGCCTCACTGAGCGTCTGGACGCCGTCGCGACCGATCGCGCCCGTGCGGGCGAGCGCGAGCGCCCAGGCGGCGGCCGCGCTCGCGCCCTCGCGGTGCGGGGCCGGTCCGATCGGGGAAGTGTGGGTCGCGGTCATGGCGGCGTCTCGCGCCACCCTAGAGCGCAACGCTTAACAAGCTCCGGACCGGCGCGTCGGAGATCGCGAACAACGATCGTTAAGGCGATTGCGCGAGGGTGCGCCGGAAGGAGCATCCGCGTGAACCGCAACTGGCCAGGCTGGGCGTTCGATCGCGCCCGTGCCGCATTGACGAGCTCGATCGCGATCGGCGGGACCCGGATCGCGGGCGCCGGACTGGGCTTCCTCAGCCAGGTCCTGCTCGCGCACCTTCTCGGTCCGGCCGATCTCGGCGTGTTCTACGCCGCGACCTCGCTCGCGCAGGTCGCGGGCTTCGCGGCGAGCCAGGGCTATTCCCACCTCGCGGTCCGGTTCAGCGTGCGTTACGGCGAGAAGAACCGTCCGGGGCTGTTCGCGGCCTTCGTGGCGCGCGCCGCCCATGACGGCTTCGTGGCCTCGGTGGCGGCGGCCTGCGCCATCGGGTTTCTCGCCTTCGCGGCGCCCGGGCTCGACCTCGCGACCCGGCTCTCCTACGCGGCCGCGGGCGTCGCCGTCCTCGCGACCTCGTCGCTGACGCTCCTCACCAATCTCGCGGGCGCCCAGCGCAGCTTCGGCTGGTGCTACCTGCCCGAAGGCCTCTTCCGGCCGATCCTCTTCCTGATCGCCGTGGGCGCGCTCGCCCTTCTCGTGGACCATCCCCGCAGCGCGCACGCGACGATCATCTACGTGGCGCTCACCTGCGCGATCGGCGTGACGGTCGCGGTGGCGCTCCGGCCGCTGCTCCCCCGCATGCGCCGGCCGCGACCCTCCGAGCGCCGGCTCGGCCGCGCCTGGCGGCGCGAAGCCCGGCCGCTCGTCATCCTGGCGCTCATGCAGAACAGCTTCGCGGACATCGCGATCCTGTTTGCGACGCCCTTCCTGGCGAGCCAGGACCTCGCGATCTTCGGCCTCTGCCTGAAGCTCTCGCTCCTCATCGGCTACATGGTGCAGGTGAGCCAGCAGATGGCGCTGCCCGACCTCGCCGAGGCGCGCGCCCGGCGTGACCCCGAGCTCGGCCGGCGGGCGCTCCTGCGGGCCTGCCGCTGGCCGACGCTCTCGACGGCGGCCGCGCTCGTCGCCTGCATGCTCTTCGGCGGGTGGATGCTGATGCCGTTCGGCCCGCATTTCGAGACCGGCCAGCCGACGCTCGTGGTGCTGGTCGCGGCGCAGCTCCTGCGCGCGCTCGCGGGCCCGAGCGCGCTGCGCGTGACGCTCGCCGGCGCGCAGCGGCTCAACGCCTTCCTGTGCGTCGCGTCGCTCGCGGTGCTCGCGGTCGCGAACGCTCTCCTGATTCCCGTCTACGGCGAGGTCGGGGCCGGCGCGGCGGTCGCGCTCGCGCTCGCGGTCTGGCTCGGCAGCCTCGCGGCAACGCTGCTCCGGCTCGGCGAAGGGCGCACCGACATCTTCGCGCTCGCGCGCGGCGGCCCGCGGCCCCCGCTGCCGACGGCCGAGCTCAGCGCCTCGCGGGGCTGAGGGAGAAGGCCGGGTTAGTCCGCGCTTCGTCGGGGCCCGTCCGGCGGGTCAGTGGACGCGGCCCACGCAGAAATCGACCGCGTCGAGGAGCGCCCGCTTCATCGGACCGGGCGGGAACAGCGCGAGCGCGTCGCGCGCGATTGCGCCGTAATGGCGGGCGCGCTCGATCGTGTCCTCGAGCGCGCGGTGACGCCGCAGGATCGCGATCGCCCGTTCGACGTCGCCGTCCCGGATCTCGCCGGCTTCCAGCGTCCTGCGCCAGAAGGCGCGCTCGCCCTCGTCGCCCCGCCGGAACGACAGCACGACGGGCAGCGTGACCTTGCCTTCGCGAAAATCGTCGCCAACGTTCTTGCCGAGCGCGACGGCCGTCCCGCCGTAATCGAGCGCGTCGTCGACGAGCTGGAAGGCGACGCCCAGATTCATGCCGTAGGAGCGGCAGGCCGCGGCCTCGGCCTTGGGGCGGCCCGCCAGGATCGGCCCGACCTCGCAGGCGGCCGCGAAAAGCTCCGCGGTCTTGCCCCGGATGATCGCGAGATACTCGTCCTCGTTCGTCTCGGTGTTCTTGGCGGCGGCGAGCTGCATCACCTCGCCCTCCGCGATCACCGCGGCGGCGTTCGACAGGACCTCGAGCGCGCCGAGCGACCCGACCTCGACCATCATCCGAAAGGCCTGGCCGAGCAGGAAGTCGCCGACGAGCACGCTCGCCTCGTTGCCCCATTTGAGCCGGGCCGTAATGCGTCCGCGCCGGAGCCCCGAGGCATCCACCACGTCGTCGTGAAGCAGCGTCGCGGTGTGCATGAACTCGACCGCGGCCGCGAGATTGACGTGGCCCTGCCCGCGATAGCCGGCGAGGGAAGCGGTCGCGAGCGTCAGCATCGGGCGCAGGCGCTTGCCGCCCGACGAGATCAGGTGGTTCGCGACCTCGGGGATCATCGTGACCCGCGAGCCCGTCTTCGACAGGATCAGGCCGTTCACCCGCTCCATGTCGTCGCGCACGAGGCCGACGAGATCCTCGAGCGAAGGCTCGGTCGCATGATCCTGGAAGGACAGAACGGCGCCCACATCGCTCTCCCGGTTGCCGAACGCGTCCGCTGACAGCATGATCCCTCGCATGGGCCGGTGCCGCGCCGCAACCGCGGCGATGCCGCAACGGAACGCGTCCCGCGCATGGTCGAGCTGATCCGCACGAGCGACC
>JAFAPJ010000143.1 GCA_019247255.1 Methylobacteriaceae bacterium
TGTTCTTCGTGCCGAACTATCTCGGCCACGCGGATAACTACATCCCGGCGAACCCGGCGGTGACGCCAGCGCATATCGTGCCCGATTGGTACTTCCTGCCGTTCTACGCGATCCTACGGGCGATCCCGGACAAGCTCGGCGTCGTGCTCGCCATGGGCGCGGCCGTGCTGATCCTGGCCTTCCTGCCCTGGCTCGACACCTCGCGGGTGCGCTCGGCCAATTACCGGCCGCTGTACCGGCAGTTCTTCTGGGTCTTCGTGATCGTCTGCGTGCTGCTTGGCTGGCTCGGCGCCAAGCCGCCGGAGGGCGGCTACGTTCTGGCGGCGCGGATCTGCACCGCCTGGTACTTCATCCACTTCCTGGTGGTGCTGCCGCTCCTCGGCCTCTTCGAGACGCCGAAGCCGCTGCCCTCCTCCATCGTCGAGACCGTGCTCGGGCGGCGCGGCGGGGCCGGCATGCCGCTCGGCGCCGCGGCCGAACCCTCCACGAAGGGATGAGCGTCGTGCGTGCATTCGAGATGAGCCCGATGGTCCGCTTGAGGACCCTCGCGGTCGCGGCCGCGCTCGCGACGCTCGGCCTCGGGGCCGCCCAGGCCGCGGAGGGCGGCCCGGTCCCGCCGCGGGAGAAGTGGACGTTCGGCGGGGTGTTCGGCACCTTCGACCGCGCGCAGCTGCAGCGCGGCTTCAAGGTCTACCGCGAGGTCTGCTCCAACTGCCATCAGCTGAGGATCCCGTTCCGCACCCTCGCGCAGAAGGGCGGGCCGGAATTCGCCGTCGCGCAGGTCACGCAGCTCGCCTCCGAGTACAAGCTGCAGGACGGGCCGAACGAGGCGGGCGACATGTTCGAGCGCCCGGCCCGTCCGGCGGACTTCATCCCCTGGGCCTTCGCGAACGAGAACGCGGCCGCCTCGGCGAATGGCGGGAAGGCGCCGCCCGCCCTTCAGGTCATCGCGAAGGCGCGCAGCTACGAGCGGGGCTTCCCGCTCTTCCTGGTCGATGCCATCCCGTTCCTTCAGTACCAGGAGCAGGGACCGGACTACATCCACGCTCTGCTCAACGGCTACGAGGATCCGCCGGAGGGCTTCAAGGTTCCGGACAGCGGCTACTACAACAAGTACTATCCGGGCCACGTGATCGCGATGCCGAAGCCCATCAATGACGGGCAGGTCGAGTATCCGAAGGGTCAGGACGGCAAGCCGGTCGTGCCCGAGACCGTCGAGCAGTATTCGCACGATATCGCGGCCTTCCTGATGTGGAGCGCGGAGCCGCATCTCGAAGCGCGCAAGCGGCTCGGCTTCATCGTGCTGATCTTCCTCGGCGTATTCGCCTACCTTCTCCACTACGTGAAGAAGAAGGTCTGGGCGGATGTCGGCGGCGAGGCCGAGGGCCTGCCCGGCACGGCGCCTCTCGGACCCACCCGCTAACCCCGCGTCGTAGGCCCGGTCCTTGCGACCGGGCTTTCTCGCGGTCACGAGCGGCGGGACGCAAACTTCGGAGCCAAGATGGCGGGGGCGGTTCTGGGCGTCATCGGCGGGTCGGGCGTGTACGACCTGCCGGGTCTCGAGAACGTGCGCGAGGAGCGGATCGCGTCTCCGTGGGGCGAGCCGTCCGACGCGCTGAGGATCGGCGAGATCGGGACGACGCGCGTGGTGTTCTTGCCTCGGCACGGCCGCGGGCATCGCCTCTCGCCCACCGACATCAATTACCGGGCGAACATCGACATCCTGAAGCGCGCCGGCGTGACCGACCTCGTGTCCGTCTCGGCCTGCGGCTCGTTCCGCGAGGAGCTTCCGCCCGGACGCTTCGTCCTGGTCGACCAGTTCGTCGACCGGACCTTCCGGCGCGAGACGTCGTTCTTCGGCGCGGGCTGCGTCGCGCACGTCTCGATGGCGCATCCCGTCGGGCCGCGGCTCCAGGAACGCATCTCCGAGGCGGCCGCCGCGGAGGGCATCGAGGTCGCCCGGGGCGGCACCTATGTCTGCATGGAAGGCCCGCAATTCTCGAGCCTCGCCGAGTCGCTCGCCTACAAGGCCTCCGGCTACGACGTGATCGGCATGACGAACATGCCGGAAGCCAAGCTCGCGCGCGAGGCGGAGATCACCTACGCGACCGTCGCCATGGTGACGGATTACGATTGCTGGCACCCGGGCCATCACGCGGTCGAGGTCCAGGACGTGATCGCGGTCGCGCGCGCCAATGCCGGCAATGCCGCGCGGCTCGTCGCCCGCCTCGCCCGCGATTTCCCGGCCGAGCACGAGCCCTGCCCGGCGAAATCCGACCGCGCGCTCGAGGGCGCCATCATGACCCCGCTCGAGTTTCGCGACCCCGCGCTCGTCGCCAAGCTCGACGCGGTGGCGGGCCGCATGCTCTAAGCGCCCGCATGGACGCAGCCGAACTCGACCTGCCCCGCTCGCTCCGCGACGCGATCCGGACCATCCCGGACTACCCGAAGCCGGGCGTGATGTTCCGGGATATCACGACGCTCCTCGGCGACGCGAAGGCCTTCCGGCGCGCGGTCGACGAGCTCGTTCACCCCTATGCCGGACGCAAGGCCGATAAGGTGGCCGGCATCGAGGCGCGCGGCTTTATCCTGGGCGGCGCCATGGCGCACCAGCTCTCGGCCGGTTTCGTGCCGATCCGCAAGAAGGGCAAGCTCCCGCATCAGACGGTCCGGGTCTCGTATCTCCTCGAATACGGCTCGGACGAGATCGAGATGCATGCGGACGCGCTCGTGCGGGGCGAGCGCGTGATCCTCGTCGACGACCTCATCGCGACGGGCGGCACCGCGACCGCGGCGATCCAGCTTCTCCGCCAGATCGGCGCGGAGGTGGTGGCGGCCTGCTTCGTCATCGACCTGCCCGAGCTCGGCGGGGCGCAGAAGCTGCGCGACGCCGGCGTCGAGGTCCGCAGCCTCATCACCTTCGAGGGTCACTGAGCCGCCGCCATGGCGCGACGGCTCCTCATCGGCGGCCATTCCCACATGGTGGCGCTCGCCGGCCCCAGCAGCGCCGCCAAGCCCGAGGTTCGGACGTTGCCCGACGATCCGGAGGTGCGCTACCTCGCCGGGCCCTGGCCGCGAGACGCCTGGTATTGGGAAGCTTTGCGCCTGGCGTCACGCGATTGCGTGACCGCGATCCTGTTCGGCGGCAACGAGCACAACCATTTCTTCCTCTTCGGCGCGGCGCGGCCGTTTGATTTCGTCCCGTCGCGCGATCCCGACGCCGCTGTGCTGGACGACGCGGAGCTCGTCCCCGAAGCCCTGATCGAGGAACGCTACGCCCCGACCCTCGAGGCTCTCGGGCAGGCTCTCGCGCATGTGACGCGCAACCGGAGCGCCGCCTCGGTCGCGGTCGTCGGGACGCCGCCCCCGAAGGCCGACGAGGGCTTCCTGCGCGAGATCCTCACAGCCGAGCCCGACCTCGTGACACGGGCGCGCGACCTCGGGCATGATCTCGCGGCCGTGCCGATCACCCCCTATCCCGTGCGCTACAAGCTCTGGCAGCTGCTCCAGGACCGCTTCGGCGAGATCGCGGCGGGCGCGGGCTGCGCGTTTCTCCCCGTCCCGCCTGCGACCTACACGGCCGAAGGCGGGCTCGCCCGCGAGTTCTGGGGCGGCGATGCGAGCCACGCGAACGACGCCTACGGGGCCCTGATGGTCCGGCACCTGCGCGAGGCGCTCGCCGCATGAGCCGCCCGCTTCGCACCGACCCGTATCGCGCGGCGCCGGCGCGGGCGTTCTGGTCGCGCGCGGTCGCCCGCGGCTTCGAGGCCGACGCCGTCTATGCCGGCCCTCGGCCGCTCATCCCGCCGGGCGCCACCGTCGCGTCGGCCGGCAGCTGCTTCGCGGTGAACGTCGTGCCCTATCTCGAGGCGGCGGGCTTCCCGTATCTCCGGACGGAGGCGCCGCACCCGCTCTTCGCCGATCTCGAGCCCGAGCCCTTCAGCTACGCCCGGTTCTCGGCCGCCTACGGCAACATCTACACGGCCCGCCAGCTTCTCCAGCTGCTGCGCCGCGCGACAGGCAGCTTCCACCCGGTCGAGGATCGCTGGGAAACGCCGGACGGGATCGTCGACCCCTTCCGGCCTGGCCTGCGTCGCCGCGCCCGGAGCGAGCGCGAATTCGACCTTCTCACCGCCCAGCATCTCGGCCGCTGCCGCGAGGTCTTCGCCGGCGCCGACATCTTCATCTTCACGCTCGGCCTGACCGAGGCCTGGACTTCGCACGAGGACGGGGCGGTGTTCCCGGCCTGCCCCGGCACCGTCGCCGGCACCTTCGATCCGGACCGGCACATCTTCCATAATTTCACCGTCTCGGAGGTCGCGGCCGACCTTTCCGCCTTCGTGACGGAGCTGCGCGCCCTGAACCCGCGCGTGCGCGTCGTGCTCACGGTGTCGCCCGTCCCGCTCGTCGCGACCGCCACCGGCGGGCACGTGCTCGCGGCCACGACCTATTCGAAGAGCGTGCTCCGGGCCGCAGCGGGCGAAGTCGCGGCCGCGCTGCCCGAAATCGTCTATTTCCCGGCCTACGAGATCGTGACCGGGCCGCAGGCGCCCGCGGAGTTCTTCGAGCCGGATCGCCGCAACGTCAGCGAAGCCGGGATTCGCGCCGTGATGGCGCCGTTGCTCCGATGCTGCGGCGTCGAGCCGCCGGGCGAGCTCGCGCTGGCGGCTACTTCCGCGCCGCAGCCCCACGCGATGGCCGCCTTGTCGAACGCCGTCGCCGAAGCCGATTGCGAGGAGGCGATGGCCGACCAGGCGGGACCGCCCCCTGCGTCCGGACTGCGCCGCCTCGTCGAAGGCGCGGTCGAGCTCGCGGCCGCCTTCAGGCCCCGCACGGGACGGACCCCGTGAGGGTCGCGGGCGTCCCGCGGCGCACGATCTGGCGCGCTGCGGACGGCGTCTCGGTCGACGTGATCGACCAGACTCGTCTTCCGCACGAGGTCGTCGAGAAGCGGCTCGCGACGCTCGCGGACGCCGCCGAGGCGATCCGCACCATGGTCGTGCGCGGCGCGCCGCTCATCGGCGTGACGGCCGCCTACGGGCTCGCTCTCGCGGTGCGGGCGGACGCGAGCGAGGCCGGCATTCGCCGCGCGGTCGAGACGCTCGCGGCGACGCGCCCGACCGCCGTCAACCTGCGTTGGGCGCTCGACCGCGTCGCGGCCGTTCTCCTCGCGCCGGAGGTGAACGACCGGGTCGCGGCGGCCTACCGCCTCGCCGACGAGATGGCCGAGGAGGACGTCGCGACCTGCCGGGCGATCGGCGAGCACGGCGCGGAGCTGATCCGCGAGACCCATCGCCGGACCGGGCGACGCGTCAACGTCCTGACCCATTGCAACGCGGGCTGGCTCGCGGCGGTCGATTGGGGGACGGCCTTGGCGCCGATCTACGCCGCGCATGACGGGGGTGTCCCGCTCCACGTGTGGGTCGACGAGACGCGCCCCCGCAACCAGGGCGCGGCGCTCACCGCCTTCGAGCTCGGCCAGCACGGCGTGCCGCACACGATCGTGGCGGACAATGCGGGCGGCCACCTCATGCAGCACGGCGAGGTCGACCTCTGCATCGTCGGGTCCGACCGCACGACCGCGACCGGCGACGTCGCGAACAAGGTCGGGACCTACCTGAAGGCGCTGGCGGCCCACGACAACGGCGTGCCGTTCTACGCGGCCCTGCCGCTCTCGACCGTCGACTGGACGCTTCGGAACGGCGTCGCCGAGATCCCGATCGAGGAGCGGAACGCCCGCGAGGTGACCCACATGACGGGTCGCGCTCCCGACGGCGCGATCGTGACCGTCGAGATCGCGGCGCCCGGGAGCCCGGCGGCCAATCCGGCCTTCGACGTCACGCCGGCGCGGCTCGTCTCCGGCATCATCACGGAGAAAGGCGTCGTCCCGGCGACGCCGGAGGGGCTCGCGCCGCTCCGGCCTTAGCGGCGCGGAGCGCCGCCCTCAGGGCGCGTCGCGCTGCGCCATGAAGACGGAGCCGGCGAACTCGAAGACGCGTTCGCCGCGCTGGTTGGCGCCGGTCGCGTGGCTGAGCACGATCCCCCAGCCCGGCCGGGAGCCCGACAGGCGCTTGCCTGTCACCGTGGTCGCGTAGCGGACGGTGTCGCCCGCGTGGACAGGCCGGAGCCAGCGTAGGTCCTTGAAGCCGGGTGAGGAGCCGTAGCGGGGCGGCAGCTGCCCGTTCGCGACGGCGTCGCGCTGCGCTTGCGCCCGGCTGTCCACGAGGTGGCGCATGAAGGCCGAGCCCGTGTGCCAGCCGGACGCCGCGAGGCGGCCGAAATGGCTCGCCGCTGCGGCAGCCTCGTCGACATGGAAAGGCTGCGGGTCGAAGCTGCGGCCGAAGCGCACCACGTCCTCGCGCGTGAAGAGGTGCTCGCCGAGATCGGTTTCACGGCCGACCTCCACGTCCTCGAAGGCGAGCGGCAGCGGCGCCGGCGACGCGGCGGGCAGAGCGGATGCAGTCTCGCCCTCCTTCGCCGACATGGCTTGCGGTGTCTCGCGCTCGATCCCGGCCATGCCGCGACGGGCGAACAGCGCCACGTGGGCCTGGGTCATCACGACCTCGCCCGCGCCGTTCAGCGTTTCGAGAAAGAAGCGCACGATGCCCATGCCGGGCCGGCTCTTCGAGACGCGGGTCTCGGTGATCGTCTGGCGCACGGACAGGACGTCGCCGGCGACCACGGGCCGGAGCCAGCGCAGTTCCTCGATGCCCGGTCCGCCGAGGCTCGTGGCCTCGAGGAGCCAGGCATCGCAGAGCATCCGCATCTGCAGCGAGCCCGTGTACCAGCCCGACGCGATGAGCCGGCCGACGAAGGTGTCGCGCGCGGCCGCCTCGTCCACGTGGAAGGGCTGCGGGTCGAACTCGCGGGCGAAGGCAATCATCTCGTCGCGGTCGACCCTCACGCCCCCGAAGGTCGTCACGGCGCCGGGCTCGATGTCCTCGAAGGCGATTGTGGCCATGGTGGCGCGCTCAGTTCGCGAAGCGGAAATGGAGGACGTCGCCGTCCGCCACGATGTATTCCTTGCCCTCGAGCCGGAGCTTGCCGTTGTCCCGGGCTCCGGCCTCGCCGCCGAGCGCGACGTAATCCGGATACGCGATGGTCTCGGCCCGGATGAAGCCCTTCTCGAAGTCGGTGTGGATGACGCCCGCGGCCTGCGGGGCCCGCGTGCCCTGGACGATGGTCCAGGCCCTCGCCTCCTTCGGACCGACGGTGAAATAGGTCAGGAGACCGAGGAGGTCGTAGCCCGCCCGGATGACGCGGTTGAGCCCGGGCTCCTCGAGCCCGACCGCCTCCAGAAAGTCGGCCTGCTCGGCCGGCGGCAGGACCGCGATCTCACTCTCGATCTTGGCCGACACGACGACGGCCTTCGCGCCCTCCTGCGCCGCCCGCTCGGCGACCTTGGCGGATCGCCCGTTGCCGTCCTGCGCCGCCGCCTCCTCGACGTTGCACACGTAGAGGACGGGCTTCGCGGTGAGCAGACCGAGCGAGGCGAAGAGCTTCTCCTCCTCGGGCCGCCGCTCGACGAGGCGCGCCGGCTTGCCGTCGCGGAGGAGCGGAAGCGCGCGACCTACGAGATCGAGCGTCTCCTTCGCCTCCTTGTCGGCGCCTCGGGCCTTCTTCTCGAGCGCCACGACCCGCCGCTCGAGGCTCTCGAGGTCGGCGAGCATCAGCTCGGTCTCGATCGTCTCAATATCGGCGATCGGGTCGATCGCACCCTCGACATGGGTGACGTCAGGGTCCTCGAAGCAGCGCACGACGTGGGCGATGGCCTCGCATTCGCGAATGTTCGCCAGGAACTGGTTGCCGAGCCCTTCGCCCTTGGAGGCGCCGCGCACGAGGCCGGCGATGTCCACGAAGGTGAGGCGGGTCGGGATGATCTGCGCCGACTTGCCGATCTTCGCGAGCGTGTCGAGCCGCGGGTCCGGCACCGCGACGTCGCCCACGTTCGGCTCGATCGTGCAGAACGGGTAGTTCGCGGCCTGCGCGGCCGCCGTCTGCGTGAGCGCGTTGAAGAGGGTCGACTTGCCGACATTCGGCAGGCCGACGATCCCGCATTTGAAGCCCATGGCTGTCAGGTCCTCGCCAGCAGCTCGGCCGGCGGTCGGTCAGAATTAGCGTGGTTGAGGGCCGGCAACTGATGGGCCCTCGTCATTCTGTCAATCCGCGGCGCGCTTCGGCTCGCCCCAGCCCCGCCCCTCCATGGCGAGGTGGACCTTGTTCTGAAAGGCCGGGTCGTCGCCCTTGGCGAGGAACGGCGCCTCCCTGGCGCAGGCGTCGACGAGGTCCTCGACCCAGGCCATCTCGGCCTTGCCGAAATCGTGCAGCACGTAGCCGTGGACGAGGTCCTTGTGGCCGGGATGACCGATGCCCATCCGGACGCGGCGGTAGTCGTTGCCGCACAGGGCGCTGATCGAGCGCAGGCCGTTATGGCCGGCATTCCCACCCCCGGTCTTCACCCGGAGCTTCGCGGGCGGCAGGTCGAGCTCGTCGTGGAAGACCACGACGTCGGGCAAGCCGATCTTGAAGAAGCGGAGCGCCTCGCCGACCGCGCGGCCGCTCTCGTTCATATAGGTCTCGGGCTTGAGCAGGAGGGCCTTCTCTCCGCCGATCACGGCGTCGGCCGATTGGCCCTGGAAGCGCCGTCGCCAAGGCGAGGCGCCGTGCGCCCGCGCGATCGCGTCGAGCGCCATGAAGCCGATATTGTGCCGGTTGCGGGCATATTGGCTGCCCGGGTTGCCGAGCCCGACGAAGAGGCGCACGACCCTCTCCCGCTTCTACCCGCGGTCGGTGAGGCCCGGGCCGAAGCCCGGACCCGACCGGATCACGCCTTCCCGTCGCCCTTCGGCGACGCGGCCGTCGCCGCCGTGGCGGCGGCCTGCGCCTCCGCTTCGGCGGCGGCGCCGAGCGAGGCCGGAACCGCGATCGTCGCGATAGTAAAATCGCGATCGATGACGGGCTTCGCGCCGACCGGCAGCTTCACGGCCGAGATATGGATCGAATCGCCGAGCGCCGCGCCGGCGAGGTTCACCTCGATCGCGTCGGGGATGTTGTCCGCCGGCACGGTGAGCTCGATCGCGTGGCGCACGACGTTCAGCGTCCCGCCAGCCTTCAGGCCGGGCGAGGCGTCCTGGCCGACGAAGTGGACCGGTACTTCCACCGAGACCGTTTGCCCGGCCGAGACCCGCAGGAAGTCGACGTGAAGCGGCGTGTCCTTGACGGGATCGAGCTGATAGTCGCGCGGAATGACCTGCGTCGTGCTGCCCTCGACGTCGACGTTGAACACCGTCGTCAGGAAATGGCCCGCCAGGATGAGGTGGCGCGTCTCGTTCCCGTCGAGCGAGATGGCCTCCGGGGCGGCGCCGCCCCCGTAGATCACGGCAGGTACACGGCCTTCGCGACGCACGGCACGGGCGGCCCCCTTGCCGACCCGTGCGCGCGGCGAGGCCTTGAGGTCTTTGGCAGCACTCATGGCTTCTCTCCGGAATAGGAAAGGCCGCCCCGAGGGCGGCCCGTTCGGACGCGCAGCGGCTCATTCCGCCGCGCGCGCGGGTCCCAAGCCTCCAAGGGTGCCGGGACGCGCGCAGGCTCTATAGGCAAACCCCAACCAGGGCGCAACGCCCGGGTCCGAAGGCAGCAGACCAACAGTACAGGGCGGCCGAAGCCGCCCTTCGCACGTCAGCGCTT
>JAFAPJ010000204.1 GCA_019247255.1 Methylobacteriaceae bacterium
ATCGGCGCGCCGCGGCTCGAGTGGTTGCTCAGATCAGGTCGGCCGCCTTGAACCTGTGCCAGTTCCCAGAGATGGGCCGGACCCGAACACGAGAGAATGGATCGTGACCGGTTTGCCGTACATCATCGTCTACGAGATCGATTGGGACCGGGACGAGATCGTCGTCCTGAATGTTTTTCACGGCGCGCAGGACCGAAGCTGAGGCAGACCCATGCAAGGCATCCTCTACGAAGAACCCTCGGCCTGGCTGTTCCTTCTCGTGACGGTCGTGCTCGGCGGCTGGACCGCCTGGATGACCGGCCGGGCGCTCGCCGTCACCTGGCGTTCGCTCGGCCAGGTGGTCCTCTGGTCCGTGCCGCTCGCGGCCGCCGTGCGCTTCATCCATTACGCGCTGTTCCAGGGGACCCTTGTCAGCCTGCGCTACTACCTCATCGACCTCGCGGTGGTGGCCGTGATCGCGCTCGCGAGCTTCCGCTTCCACCATGTGCGGCTGATGACCCGGCAGTATCGCTGGATGATCGAGCGGACCGGGCCCTTTTCCTGGCGCGAGAAGCAGCAGGCCTGACGCGCTTTTCCCCCTTTCGGACCGGGTGACACCGCACGCAAAACCGGCAAGATGGCCGCGGCGGCGGGCTCCGGCCCGCCCGATGCCGGACGACAGGTCCGGCCATTAACCCGGCAGGGAGTGGCCATGAAGAAGATGGGGATTGTGACCGGGCTCGCGCTCGGTCTCGGGCTGGCGGCCAGCACCGCTGCCCAGGCTCAGATCAAGCTCGGCGTCGCCGGCCCGATCACGGGCGCGAACGCGGCGTTCGGGGCGCAGCTTAAGAACGGCGCCGAGCAGGCGGTCGAGGACATTAACGCCAAGGGCGGCGTGATGGGCCAGAAGATCACGCTTCAGGTCGGCGACGACGCCTCGGACCCGAAGCAGGGCGTGTCGCTCGCCAACAAGTTCGTCTCCGACGGCGTGAAATGGGTCGTCGGCCACTTCAACGCGGGCGTCTCGATCCCGTCCTCCGACGTCTACCAGGAAGGCGGCATCGTCCAGATCACCCCGGCCTCGACCAACCCGCGCTTCACCGAGCGCGGCATGTGGAACACCTTCCGCACCTGCGGTCGCGACGACCAGCAGGGCGCGGTCGCGGGCGCCTATATCTCGGCCCATTTCAAGGGCAAGAACGTCGCGGTCGTCCACGATAAGACGCCTTACGGCAAGGGTCTCGCCGACGAGACGCAGAAGGCCATGGAGGCCAAGGACGTCAAATCCGTTCTGTACGAAGGGATCAACACGGGCGAGAAGGACTACTCGGCGCTCGTGTCCAAGCTGAAGTCGGCGAACGTCGATCTCGTCTATTTCGGCGGGCTGCACACCGAGGCCGGCCTGATCATCCGGCAGATGCGCGACCAGGGCCTGAAGGCTCCCCTGATGTCCGGTGACGGCATCACGGACAAGGAGTTCGTGCAGATCGCCGGGCCCGGCGCGGACGGCACCTACATGACCTTCGCGCCCGACCCGCGTAAGAACGCGAACGCCAAGGACGCGGTGGCCAAGTTCCGGGCGAAGAACTACGAGCCCGAGGCCTATACCCTCTACAGCTACGCGGCTGTCGAGATCCTGGCGCAGGCGGCCGAAGGTGCGAAGTCGACCGACGGAAAGAAGATCTCGGAGTACATGAAGTCCGGCCACGTCTTCAAGACGGTGATCGGCGACATCTCCTTCGACAAGAAGGGCGACATCACCCGTCCGGACTACGTGATGTACGTCTGGAAGAAGGGCGCCGACGGCAAGATCGACTATTCCGGCAACGAAGTCGGCATGTGATCGCGGCGGCGTCGCCGCTCCTGAGAAGGCCCGCCCTCCGGCGGGCCTTTTTCGTGTCGGGCTCCGGACGGCTGAACGACGCCGAGACATCCAAGGATACTGGCATCCGGGGATAGCAGGACCACAGGACGGCTCCGGGCAGCCCTTCACAGGATCAGGCGATCCCTTGACGACCGGGCAGCGCACGGCGACCGTGCCGCCCGACCGTCGCCGGACCCGCCTCCCATGGACCTCCCCGCCCTCGCCCTTTTCGCGGGCGCCCTCGTGATCGCCGCCGCCTCGCCCGGTCCGGGCGTTGCGGCGCTCGTCGCGCGCGTGCTCGCCCGCGGCCGCGCGGGCGCGATCGCCTTCACGGCCGGCCTCGCGGTCGGCGATGTCGTCTGGCTCGGCGCTGCCATCGCCGGCCTCTCCGCCCTCGCCCAGACGTTCGGGGCGGTGTTCGTGGCCGTGAAGTACGCCGGCGCCGCCTACCTCCTGTTCCTGGCCTGGAAGCTCTGGACGAGCCCGGCGCCGACCGCCGGCCCAGGCGAGCCGCCGGCGGCCGAGCGCCCGCTTCGACTGTTCGCGGCGGGGCTCGCCGTCACGCTCGGCAACCCCAAGGTCATGGTGTTCTATCTCGCGCTCCTGCCGAGCCTCGTCGAGGTGACGAGCGTCGGCCTCCTCGGCTTCGCCGAGCTCGCGGCCGTGACGCTCGGGATCCTGGCGCTCGTCTTCGGGCTGTATATCGGGCTCGCGCTCCGCGCCCGGCGCTTCCTCACGAGCCCGCGCGCCGTCCGCGCGGTCAACCGCGCGACCGGCACCGTGATGGCCGGCGCTGCGGTCGCGATCGCGGCCCGCTAGGATCCGGGGATCCCGCGATCCTGTGACCGCCCTCGAGGGCTGCCGCCCAGGCATCCTGCCATCCGGCTCCAGCTAAGACCTTGCAGCGGCTCAATCTCATCACGGATGTCGGCGGCCTCCGCATCGGCCATGCCGAGAATGTTCGGCTCGCGAGCGGCGTCACCGTCGCCCTTTTCGACGAGCCGGCCGTCGCCGCCGTCCACGCCCCGGGCGGCGGCGTCGCGCTGCGGGACGCGGACGCGCTCGAGCCCGACCGCACCGTCGAGCGAATCGAGGCGATCGTGCTGTCGGGCGGCTCCGGCTTCGGCCTTGACGCGGGGTCCGGCGCTCAGGCCTGGCTCCGCGAACGCGGGCGCGGCCTCGTGGTTGGGGCGACGAGGATCCCCATCGTCCCGACCGCCATCTTGTTCGACCTGCTGAACGGCGGCGACAAGAGGTGGGGACGCTACCCACCTTACCGGGAGCTCGCTTATGCCGCCTGCGAGGCCGCCGAACGGCAGAGCGGCCCGTTCGGGCTCGGGAGTACGGGCGCGGGCTTCGGAGCCACCACGGTCGATCTGAAGGGCGGTATTGGCTCTTCCAGCATCGTCGCGACGACCGGCTCGACCGTCGGCGCGATCGTAGCCGTCAACGCCATCGGCTCGGCGATCGTCGGCCACGGCCCGCATTTCTGGGCGGCGCCCTTCGAGATCGACGGTGAGTTCGGTGGGCTCGGCCCCGCGCCGGCCGTCGCGGCGGACGTTGGGTCGATCGTCTGGAAAGGTGGTCCTTCGCCCGGCACAACTCTCGCGATCGTTACGACAAACGTCGCGCTGACGAAGGCGCAGGCGAAGCGGTTGGCGATCGTCGCGGCCGGCGGCTTGCCGCGGGCGCTTCGGCTGGCCGCCGCGCCGATGGACGGCGATGTCGTGTTCGCCGTCTCGACCGGTCGGCGTCCGCTCGGCGGTATCGACGAGCTGACGGAGATCGGCGCCCGGGCCGCGGATTGCCTCGCCCGAGCCGTCGCCCGGGGCGTCTACGAGGCCACGGCGCTGACCGTGCCCGGAGCGCTTCCTGCCTGGCAGGATCGCTTCGTTCTCAAAGGCGTTTAGACGGATAATCTGAGACGATGATCGAGCGAGGTGAACCTTCAGCTATCGCTTGAGACGGACGACAATTCTGGAACTCGCGAATTCACTTGCGGCTCATCGCTCATGTCGAGCATCTGC
>JAFAPJ010000353.1 GCA_019247255.1 Methylobacteriaceae bacterium
GCCGCCAGGCGATGTCGGTGACATGCAGCAGGCCGTCGATGCCGCCGAGGTCCACGAACGCGCCGTACTCGGTGATGTTCTTCACGACGCCGTCGATCACCTGACCCTCTTCGAGGTTCGCGACGAGCTCGGAGCGCTGCTCCGCCCGGCTTTCCTCGAGCACCGTGCGACGCGACACGACGATGTTGCCGCGCCGACGGTCCATCTTGAGGATCATGAAGGGCTGGGGCGTGCCCATCAGCGGCGAGACGTCCCGCACCGGGCGGATGTCCACCTGGCTGCGGGGCAGGAACGCCACCGCGCCGTCGAGGTCGACCGTGTAGCCGCCCTTGACCTGGTTGAAGATCTGGCCGGTCACGCGCTCGTTCTGCTCGAAGGCCTTCTCGAGCTTGACCCAGCTCTCCTCGCGCCGCGCCTTGTCACGGCTGATGACGGCCTCGCCGAGCGCGTTCTCGACGCGCTCGAGATAGACTTCGACCTCGTCGCCGACCTTGATCGGCGTGTCGCCGCGGCCGGGCCCGACGAATTCCTTGAGGGCGACGCGGCCCTCCGTCTTCGCGCCGACGTCGATGACCGCGACGTCCTTCTCGATCGCGACGACCATGCCCTTGACGACCGAACCCTCCTGGACCTCCGCGCGCTCGAAGGACTCGGCGAGAAGGGACGCGAAGTCCTCTCGGCTCGGCGTTTGCAAAGCTGCTGACATTCTCTCTCCTGGTGCCCTGACGGGCGGCGCCGGCGGTTCGTGTTGAAGGCCATTCCGGGTCACGCCGCGTCCGGGCCTCAAGGCCATCGGACAGACCGCCTTCGAGAGGCGGGCCGGCTTATCGGCGATCTGAAATGGGTCTGGACGACTTGCAGGCCAAGCGGGCAAGGCCGAACCAGACAAAGCTCACATAGGTGAAACCAGTCGATTCAACAAGCATAAGCCGGGGCTGCCGTCGCTACGTCAGGGCGTCGGGCGCCGCTCTTCGTCGAGCGCGGCGACCTCAATCCCGAAGGTCGCCTTGAACAGGCGCCGCCCTCGCTCGGTCACGACGACGGCGCGCGTCTCGCGGGAGCGCCGGATCCAGCTCTGCGCGATGTAGTGGTGGCAGAGCGCCGTGCCGAGGGCTCCCGCGAGGTGTGGGCGACGCTCGCTCCAGTCGAGACAGGGCCGGCAGATCACCCTGGCGCTCCGTCGGCCGCGCCGCGACCAGGCGAGCGGGTCGAGCCCCATTCGGGCGAAGAAGGCGGCCCCGCTCTCGGTGACGACGCCTCCGTCCTGATCGAGCTCGACATGGTCCCCGGCGACGAGCGCGTCCGTCACCGCAACGGCGAGCCGGCCTGCGAGATGGTCGTAGCAGGTGCGGGCCTGGCGCATGGCGAGGTCGCGCGGGCCCACCCGGAGCCGTCGCGACGGCTCCGGCCGGTCGGCGACGACTTGCATGATGCTCTCCATCATGCCGGCGACCGCCGGCGAGGCGAGCCTGAAATAACGATGGCGTCCCTGCCGTTCAGGCGCGAGCAGTCCTGCCTGCGAGAGGCGGGCGAGATGCCCGCTCGCCGTCTGGGGCGTGACCCCGCCCATCCGGGCGAGCTCGGAGGCGGTGAGCGCACGCCCGTCCATCAAGGCCTGGAGCATCGCGGCCCGGGACGGGTCTCCCGCGAGAGCGGCGATCTCGGCGAAGGCGGCGGTGCTCGTCATCTCGGTCTCCTCGCCTTGAACCCTAGCCGGAGGTCCGAGCGAACGGTTCGGACGTGGCCGAAACATGAGATGTGCCGGGCGTCCACCCTGCCCGCATGCTCGACCAGCCGATCGCCTGCGCGGCGCCGATGCCCGACCGGAATCTCCTCGACGCCGCTCGCGACCGGGTCGCGGTCTGGGCGCGGCGGCTCAGGACGCGGCAGGATTTGCGCGAGCTCGAGGCACACCGGCTCGCCGATCTCGGGTTGACGGGCGAGGACCGGCGTCGCGAATGCGCCAAGCCGTTCTGGCGCAGACAAAGTCCGCGCGTCGTCTCAGCGCCGCCGGGCTGCCCAGGCGACGGCGCGCTCGAAGCGGTCGTTGCCCCAGAAGAGCTCGCCGTCGGCAGTCAGGAAGGAGGGCGCGCCGAAGATACCGTGCGCGATGGCCTCCTCCGTCTGCTCGCGCAGCGCCGTCTTCACGGGCTCGCTCCCGGCCTGCACCAGGACGGCTTCCGGGTCGCAGGGGAGCGCGCCCAGGATCTCGCGCAGCACGGCCGGCTCCGCGATGGACAGGCCGCGCGCGAACTGGGCCTCGTAGACCGCGCGCACGAAATCCGGACCCCATCCCGAATCGAGCGCGACGATCGCGATCCGGGCCGCGAGGAGACCGTTCTGCGGAAACGGAACCGGCCGCGCGAGCGGCGGCAGCCCGAGCTCGTCCGCCTGCCGCTCCATGTCGCGCCACATGTTGCGGCCCTTGGCCGGGTAGAGGTTGAAGGGCGAGGACGACCAGCCCTGCGCCGCGAAGATCGGACCGAGGAGGAACGGTCGCCAGCGCAGGGCGACGCCGTGCTCGTCCGCCAGCGCCTCGGCCCGCATGGCCGCGAGGTAAGAATAGGTCGAGGCGAACTCGAACCAGAAATCGAGGACGGGGCGCGCCTGCGCGGTCGCGGCCGGCTTGGGGCTGTCGGTCGTCATGGCGGCACCATCTCGCGTCCGACGCGCCCGCGGTCAACGCGTTGCGCCGGGCGCCCGGCCGCTGCTAAGCCGCCGCGGTTCTCTCCTGCCTCCCTGGTTCCCGCCTCCATGCCCGAGAAGTCCGTGAAGAAAGTGGTGCTCGCCTATTCGGGCGGGCTCGATACCTCGATCATCCTGAAATGGCTGCAGACGACCTACGGCTGCGAGGTGGTGACCTTCACGGCCGATCTCGGCCAGGGCGAGGAGCTCGAACCGGCCCGGCGCAAGGCCGAGCTCCTCGGCATTCGCCCGGAGAACATCTTCATCGAGGACCTGCGCGAGGAGTTCGTCCGCGACTACGTCTTCCCGATGTTCCGGGCGAACGCGCAATACGAGGGCCTGTACCTTCTCGGCACCTCCATCGCTCGGCCGCTCATCGCCAAGCGCCAGATCGAGATCGCCGAGCGCGTCGGGGCGGACGCCGTCTGCCACGGGGCGACCGGCAAGGGGAACGACCAGGTCCGCTTCGAGCTGACTTATTACGCGCTGAAGCCCGACGTCACCGTGATCGCGCCCGGGCGGGGATGGGACGTGCGATCTCGCGAGCGGCTCCTCCACTTCGCGGAGAAGAACCAGATCCCGATCGCGAAGGACAAGCGCGGCGAGGCGCCCTTCTCGGTCGACGCGAACCTCCTGCACTCCTCCTCGGAGGGCAAGGTGCTCGAGGATCCCTCGGCCGAGGTGCCGGATTACGTGTTCTCGCGCACGGTCTCGCCCGAGGAGGCGCCCGACCGCCCGACGATCATCACGGTCGGCTTCGAGCGCGGCGACCCCGTCTCGATCGACGGCGAGACCCTCTCGCCCGCGACGCTCCTCCACCGCCTGAACGATCTCGGCCGGGACAACGGCATCGGCCGGCTCGACCTCGTCGAGAACCGCTTCGTCGGCATGAAGAGCCGCGGCATGTACGAGACGCCGGGCGGCACGATCCTGGCGCTCGCGCATCGCGCGATCGAATCGATCACGCTCGACCGCGGGGCCGCCCATCTCAAGGACGAGCTCATGCCGAAATACGCCGAGCTCATCTATAACGGCTTCTGGTTTTCGCCCGAGCGCGAGCTGCTGCAAGTCCTCATCGACAAGAGCCAGGAATTCGTCACCGGCGAAGTCCGCCTGAAGCTCTACAAGGGCGGCGTCCACATCATCGGCCGCTCCTCGCCCTACTCGCTCTACGACCAGGACCTCGTCACCTTCG
>JAFAPJ010000565.1 GCA_019247255.1 Methylobacteriaceae bacterium
TGTTCGACCGCAAGAACTATTTCTATCCCGATCTGCCGCAGGGCGATCAGATCAGCCAGTACAAGTCGCCGATCGTCGGCGAGGGCGAGGTCACGGTCGACGTGCCGGAGGTCGGGACGATCACGGTCGGGATCGAGCGCCTCCATCTCGAGCAGGACGCCGGCAAGTCGATCCACGACCTGGACCCGATGTTCACCTGAGTGGACCTCAATCGCGCCGGCACGGCGTTGATGGAGATCGTTTCCTACCCCGACATGCGCTCGTCGGACGAGGCCAAGGCCTACGTGACGAAGCTGCGCACGATCCTGCGCTACCTCGGCACCTGCGACGGCGACATGGAGAAGGGCAACCTCCGGGCCGACGTGAACGTCTCGGTGCGGCGCCCCGGCGAGCCCTTGGGGACGCGCTGCGAGATCAAGAACGTGAACTCGATCCGGTTCATCGGCCAGGCGATCGAGCACGAGGCGCGCCGCCAGATCGCGATCCTGGAGGACGGGGGGCGGATCGACCAGGAGACCAGGCTCTTCGATCCGGGCCGCGGCGAGACGCGCTCCATGCGCTCGAAGGAGGAGGCGCACGATTACCGCTACTTCCCGGACCCCGACCTCCTGCCGCTCGCGCTCGACCCCGCTTTCGTCGAGGACCTAAAGGGCGCGCTGCCGGAGCTCCCCGACGCGAAGACCGAGCGCTTCATCGCGCAATACGGGCTGTCGCCCTACGACGCCGCGGTCCTGGTCGCCGAGCGCGCCTCCGCCGATTACTTCGAGGCGGTGGCGAAGGGGCGGGACGGGAAGAGCGCGGCGAACTGGGTCATCAACGAGCTGTTCGGGCGCCTCAACAAGGAGGGGCTCGCGATCGAGGACAGCCCGGTCTCGGCCGCGCAGCTCGGGACGGTGATCGACCTTATCGGCGAGGCGACGATCTCGGGCAAGATCGCCAAGGACCTGTTCGAGATCGTCTGGAGCGAGGGCGGCGACCCGCGCGCGCTCGTCGAAGCGCGCGGCTTGCGGCAGGTGACGGATACCGGCGCGATCGAGCAGGCGGTCGACGGCGTCATCGCGGCCAATCCCGACAAGGTCGAGCAGGCCAAGGCCAAGCCGACGCTTGCCGGATGGTTCGTCGGCCAGGTCATGAAGGCGACGGGCGGCAAGGCGAACCCCGCGGCGGTCAACGAGATCGTCAAGCGTAAGCTCGGGATCGAATGATCGCGGTCCGTCCCGCAGAGGATCGGGACGCGCAGGACCTCCTCGGGCTCGTCGCGCTCTGCTTTGCTGAATATCCGGGCTGCTTCGTCGATCCCCACGACGACGTGCCGGACCTCGTCCGGCCCGGGACGGCGACCGCCACCCGCGGCGGTCGGTTCTGGGTCGTGGAGGACGAAAGCGGCCGCGTCTGCGCCTCCGCCGCGCTCGACTGGCCGGAGCCCGGCGCGTGCGAGATCCACCGCGTCTACGTTCGCCCGGACCGGCGGCGGCGTGGCCTCGCCCGGGAGCTCGTCGCGCTCGCCGAGCAGGAGGGGCGAGCGGAAGGCGCCGCCCGCGCGCTCCTCTGGTCGGACACCCGCTTCGAAGACGCGCACCGGCTCTACGAGGCGCTCGGCTACGCGCGGACAGGGGCCACGCGCGAGCTCGGCGACGTCTCGGGCTCGCGTGAGTTCGGCTTCGTTAAGGACATCTGACGTTCGCCGCCCGACATCGATCGATCCGCCTCGCGCACCGTCCCGTCCTTAACACCCCCTCAAGCACCGGCCAGTGAACTGGAGCGACGTTCTGCTCGACGGACGAGTAACGGCGCAGTCGTTGCCGTGGCCGGTCTCTTCGTGAGCTGCCAGACGGGGCGCGTTCATGACCTCGAGATCCGTCAACGCTTCGCTCGCGGTGTCGATCAAGTGGTCGCTGCTGGCAGCGGTCTTGTTCCTGCTGACGATCCTGGCCGGCGTCTCGGTCACGGCGCAGACGCGTCTCGCGGCGCTCGGGGAGACCGTGAACCAGCTCGGGCGCGAGCATCTGAGCCAAGTTCGCCAGCTCGGCGAGATCTCGCTCGCGATGACCCGCATCCGGTTGACGGCCGTCCGGGTCGCGTTGACGAGCGCGGCCGACCAACGGGGCGATGCCGAGGCGTTGCTCCAGCGGCGCCTGTTCGAGTTCGACGCCCGCCTGACCGAGCATCAGCGCGCGATCGCCGAGGATGCGAGCGCCGCGCTCCTGTTCCAGCGCTTCGTGGCGCGGTGGAAGGATTACCTCGCGATCCAGGCAAGGCTCCTCGACCCCGCGCTCGCGGAGGATCGCGACGCGCGCGAGCAGCTCATCAACACGGCGACCTTCGCGGCCTTCAACGCGGTCGTGGATGCGAGCAACGACGGCGTCCGGCTCGCGAACCTCAAGGCCGACGAAGCGGTCGCGAGCGCGGATCGCGAGCGGGCGGCCTTCAGCCTCGTGCTGCTTCTCGTGAACGGGCTCAGCATCGCGGTCGGGCTCGTCACGCTCGCGTTCGTGGTGCGCGAGGTGTCGCTGCCAATCCGGCGGATGACGGAGGCCATGGAGGCGATCGCCAAGGGCGACCTCCAGACCGAGATCCCCTATGCGGAGCGCCGCAACGAGCTCGGCCTCATGGCGCGCGCCCTCGCGATCTTCCGGCGGAGCCTCCTCGAGAACGAGCGCCTGAGCGCGGCGACCCGAACGCTCTCCGAGCTCAGCGAATGGCTCCAATCCGCGAAGTCCGAACCCGAGCTCTACGGCATGATCTCCGACGTCCTGGCGCGGCTGATGCCCGAATGCCGGGGCGCCCTCTACATCTACGCTAACTCGCGCGACACGCTCGATCTCGTGACGAGCTGGAACGGGGAGGAGCGGGCGCTCGCCATGCATCCCGACGATTGCTGGAGCCTCCGGCGGGGGCACCCGTACCGGCACGGGTCGAGCGAGGTCGAGTTCCGCTGCGCCCATGTGGGGGACGACACGGCCGAGGATTATTGCTGCATCCCGATCCTGGCGCGGGGCGAGATGCTGGGCCTCATCCACCTCGAGCACGCGCATCCGGCCGGCGAGACGGCGGCGGAGCGCAAGGGGCGCTTCGCGGACCATCAGCGTCTGGGCGTCGCCTGCGCGGAGCACGTCTCGGTCGCGATCGCCAACGTGAAGTTGCGCGAGGAGCTGCGCGATCAATCCGTCCGCGATCCGCTGACCGGGCTGAACAACCGCCGCTACCTCCTCGACGCCGCCCGTCGCGAGTTCGAGCGCGCGGAGCGTTCGGGCGCGCCCGTCGCGCTCCTGTCGCTCGACGTCGACCACTTCAAGCAGTTCAACGACAACCACGGCCACGACGCGGGCGACGCGGTGCTGCGGGCCGTCGCCGAATGCCTGCAGGGGCTCGGCGACGAGGCGATCCCGTGCCGGCCCGGCGGTGAGGAGTTCACCGTGGTCCTGCCCGGGCTCGGGCTCGAGGGCGCGGCCCTGCGCGCCGAGGAGCTCCGCCGCCGGATCGAGGCGGCGGCCGTGCGCCATGCCGGGGGCGTCCTGCCTCGCGTCACGGTGTCGATCGGCGTCGCGGCGCATCCCGGACAAGGTCGCGCCGTCGCGGACGTCATGAAGGCGGCCGACGAGGCGCTCTACGCGGCCAAGCGCAAAGGTCGCAACCGCGTCGAGCTCGCCTCCGTGCGGGATGCGGCGCGCGAGCCGGGCCATAACCCGGACCCGGTGTTCGGACTCGTCGCCTGACAGGCGCGCCCGCCGGTTCCGCCTTCGGACTCGGCCCGTACATGCGCTGGTTCGCCGCCGAACGAGTCCCGCCACCCTCCGTTGGCTCGGCATGAGCGGGAGGCGCTGAGCGCGCTTCCGCCACCCCCGGGCTGGGGGGCGTCATGCCAGATCGGGAGTACGACGATGGCGAGTGGTCAGCAGGGTACCGGCAAGCATTCCCACAAGAGCGCGGCCGAGCCGTATCCGCATACCAAGGATGGCCAGGAGGGCGGAAGCGCTCGCGGCCGGAGCCGGTCCGATCAGAAGGAGGAGCGGCAGCAGGAAGCCGGCGGCGGCTCCGGCCGGCAGCAGGGCTCGAGCGAGCGCGGCGCCCGTCAGCAGGGCGACAACGCCCAGCAGGGCGGCGGCGGATCGGACGACCTGAAGTCCCGGGAGTACCGGGACGAGCAGGGCAACGTTCACCACCACACCCGCGCCTATATGGAGCAGCATAAGGGCGAGTGACCTCGCCTCTCAGGCCGGGGCGGGCCCGTCCCGCTCCGGCCGCGCCGCGCGTGCGGCGACCCGCATCTGCCAGAGACAGAGCGCGGGCGTGACGGCGAGCTCCATGGCGAGCCCGCCGATCATCGGCAGGGAGGGCAGGCCGGTCAGCGCGAGGCCGAGGAGCCGCGACAGGCCGCCCACGACGACGATTAACGTGATGAGCTGCAGGCGGCCGCCCTTGCGCTCGATCCCGGGAATGCAGGACCAGGCAAGGAGCCCGAGCCCGAGGAGCAGCCCGGACAGGTAGCGGTAATGGCTGTCGCCCGAGACCGGCAGCCGGTCGCCCGTCAGCCCCGCCCCGAACAGGACGCCGGCGAGCCCGGCCGAAACCGGCACGAGCCCGCCGATCGCGACCGCCTGTTGGAGGAGGCGGCGCTCGCGGCCGCGTCCGGGGCGCGAGGGGAGGGCCGTCAGGCTTGGTTGCCTTTGAGCCGTGCGTTGCACTGGCTCCAGAATTGCGGCCACTTCATCCCGGCGGTCTTGCCGGCGGCCTTTGCCTGCTTCCACTCGACCCCGCACTTCTTCTGCCGGTCGCGCGCCGCGAGCTGGCCGGCGGTCGGCTCCCGGGTCGTCGCTCCCGGACGCGCCGGCGTGTTCGCCGAGCCTGCCGGCGGCCGCTGGACGGACGGGGCGGCAGCTCCGGGCGCAGGCGCCTGCGCGAGGGCCGGGAGAGCGGTCCCGACCGCGAGGGCGACGGCGGCGAAGGCGAGGGTGCGGCGCATGAGCGACTCCGATGAGGCGGCGTCGAACGTGCGCCGCGGGCCGCCATTCTAGGTCTGGTCGATGGCCCCGCAACAGGCGATCGCGCGCTTGGCGGCGACCGCCGCCCGGAGGTATCCTGCGAAGGCTGGAGACCGCGGAGCTGGCGAGCGGACAAGCGGCCGGAAGGTCGCCGGTCGGTTCGCCTCCGCCCGCGAGGCTGCGGCGACCTGCGGCCGATCGACGGGCCGTCAGCGACAGGGAGACCAGCATGGCCGCCGCCCAGCGCCCGATCGAGATGTATTACTGGCCGACGCCGAACGGCTGGAAGATCTCGATCATGCTCGAGGAGTGCGGGCTGCCGTATGTCGTGCGTCCGCTGAACATCGCCGCAGGGGAGCAGTTCACTCAGGAATTTCTGGCGATCTCCCCGAACAATCGCATGCCCGCCATCGTCGAGCACGACGGACCGGGCGGCAAGCCGATCTCGGTCTTCGAGTCGGGCGCGATCCTGGTCTATCTCGCCGAGACGTTCGGCGCCTTCCTGCCGACCGAGCCCGCCGCCCGCGCCGAGTGTCTCTCGTGGCTGTTCTGGCAGGTCGGCAGCGGCCCGATGCTGGGCGGCGGTTTCGGCCATTTCTACGCTTATGCGCCGGTCAAGATCGAATATGCCATCGACCGGTTCGCGATGGAGGTGAAGCGGCAGCTCGACGTGCTCGACCGCCGGCTGGGCGAGAGCCGCTATGTCGCGGGCGACGACTACACGATTGCCTACATGGCGATCTGGCCCTGGTATGGCGCGGTGGTCACGAACCAGGCGTACAACGCCGCCGAGTTCCTGAGCGCCGACGAGTATCGAAACGTCCGGCGCTGGACCGACGAGATCGCGGCGCGGCCCGCGGTGCAGCGCGGCCGGATGGTCAATCGCGTGATGGGCGACCCCGCCAGCCAGCTGCACGAGCGGCACGACGCGTCGGACTTCGAAACACGCACGCAGGACAAGCTGGTCGCGGCCGACGCTTAGAGGTGGAAGGAGCCCGGTGCTGGCTCCCTGAGTTGGATTCGAACCAACGGCCGCTCGATTAACAGTCGAGAGCTCTACCGCTGAGCTATCAGGGAATAGCACCGGGAGCCGCGCTCTATAGCGGCGTGGCTACCCGGTGCAAGGGGTTAAGCGAGGAACTGCTCCATCGTGATCCGGTCGTCGAGCGCATGCTCGGGATCGAACAGCAGGGTGAGCTCGCGCGTCTTGTCGATGGCGATCTCGACACGGGTCACGTCGCGCACTTCGCGCTGGTCGGCGACGGCGCTGACGGGGCGCTTGCCCGCTTCGCGGACGTTGATCGTGATCCGCGCGCGGTCGGGCAGGATCGCGCCGCGCCAGCGGCGGGGGCGGAACGGGCTGATCGGCGTCAGCGCCAGAAGCGCCGAGCCGAGCGGCAGGATCGGGCCCTGCACCGAATAATTATACGCGGTCGACCCCGCCGGCGTCGCCGCCAGCACGCCATCGCCCGCCAGCTCGGGGATGACGAGCCGGTCGTTGACGAGCACTTCGAGTTTCGCGGTCTGGCGTGTCTCGCGCAGCAGCGACACCTCGTTGATCGCGGGCAGCTGGACCGTCTCGCCCGCCGTGGTGCGCGCGGTCATCGACAGCGGCGTGACGCGAAATGCCTTGGCGGCGGCGATCCGGTCGTCGAGCCCTTCGCGCCGCCACTCGTTCATGAGAAAGCCGACCGTGCCGAGGTTCAGCCCGAACACCGGCAGCGGGTCGCCGCGCCGCTCGAGCATCTGGTGCAGCGTCTGCAGCATGAAGCCGTCGCCGCCGAGTGCCACGACCATATCCGCCTCGTCGAGCGGCACCCACGGATAGCTCTCCCGCAGCTCCGCCGCCGCCGCCTGCGCCTGCGGCGTGGGCGAGACGGCGAGCGCCCGGGCGCGAGGCGTCATCCGCCGGTGACGCTCATGTGCCGCGCCAGCGCCGGCGCCGAGCCGGGCGCGATCCGGAAATCGTGCCGCGCCGGCTTCAGCCGCAGCGCCTCGTCGATCGCGGCGTCGAGCCCGTCCGGGCCGCCCTGCCGCAGCGCCGTCTTGAGATCGACCCGGTCGTCATGGCCCAGGCACATATAGAGCCGCCCCTCGGTCGTCAGCCGCACGCGGTTGCAATCGTCACAGAAATTTGCGGTCAGCGGCGAGATCAGCCCCAGCCGCGTGTCGGTGCCCGCCACGCGCCAGTAGCGCGCCGGCCCGCCGCTGCGATGCCCGTCGCGTTCAAGCGCGAACCGCTCGTGCAGCCGGGCGAGCACGACCGTCAGCGGCAGGAAATGGTCCGACCGGTCGGCCGTGACCTCGCCCAGCGGCATCGTCTCGATGAAGGTGAGGTCGTGCCGCTCGGCGACGCACCAGGCGAGCAGGTCGCCGAGCTCGTCCTCGTTCACGCCTTTCAGCGCGACGGCGTTGATCTTGACGCGCAGCCCCGCGTCGCGCGCCGCCGCGATCCCGCCGAGCACGTGGTCCAGATCGCCATGCCGGGTGATGTGGCGGAAGCGATCGGCGTCGAGGCTGTCGAGGCTGACATTAATCCGCCGCATCCCCGCCGCCCGCAGCGCCGCGGCGTGCTCGGCGAGATGCGTGGCGTTGGTGGTC
>JAFAPJ010000581.1 GCA_019247255.1 Methylobacteriaceae bacterium
GGTCGCCTCGATCGCGCCCGACGCCGCGACGACCGGCTCGCTCAAGCCCGCATCGGCCCCGGCCGAGCTAAAGCTCGCCCCGGAGCTCGCGGGCGAGGATTGGCGGCGGGCGAAGGGCGCGCTCGCCATCGCGCTCGACCCGCAGGGCAACGGCCGCCCCTTCAAATGGGACAATCCCGAAACGCAGGTCGGCGGCGTGATCACGCCCGAAGGCCCGCCTTACGTCGTGGCGGACGAGATCTGCCGCGACTACAGCGTCTCGGTCCACGGCCCCGGCATCGACGAGCGGACGCGGCAAGGCACCGCCTGCCGCCTCTCGGCCGACAGCTGGGAGATCCGCCCCCGGACCACCGGCCGAAAAAGCTGACCGCGCCCGCCCGGCCCGTTGTATTTCCGCAACACTGCCCCCAAGTAGGAGGGCGGATTACATTCGGGGCGCGCGGCGAGGCGCCGGCGCCCCGCGGAAACGAACCCCCATGCGCGACCCTTACGACATTCTCGGCGTCTCGCGGCAGGCGGACGAGGCGGCCATCAAGAAGGCCTATCGCAAGCTCGCCAAGCAGTACCACCCGGACCGGAACGCGAACGACCCGAAGGCGAAGGATCGCTTCGCCGAGGTGAACGCGGCCTATGAGATCCTGGGCGACGACAAGAAGCGGGCCCAGTTCGACCGCGGCGAGATCGACGCGGACGGCAAGCCGCGCTTCCAGGGCTTCGAAGGCTTTCCCGGCGGCGCCGGGGCGGGCGGCAGCCCGTTCGAGACCTTCTCCTTCGGCTTCGGGGGACGCGGCGCCCGCCCAGGCGCTGCCGGGGCCGGCGCGGGTCTCGGCGAGGACATCTTCTCGACCTTCTTCGGCGATGCGATGCGCGGCGCCCGGGCGCGCGCCGCCAAGGGCGAGGACGTCCAGGCGAGCCTGACGGTCACGATCGAGCAGATCGCCCGGGACGAGAAGACTCGGATCACGCTGCCCGGCGGCCGCGAGGTCGAGGTGACGTTGCCGCCCGGCCTAACGGACGGGCAGACGATCCGCCTGCGCGGGCTCGGCCGCCCGGGCCAGGGCGGGGCCGAGGCGGGCGACGCGCTCCTCACGATCCGCATCGCGCCGCAGGATCGCTACGAGATCGCGGGCAGCGACCTGCGCCTACGCTGGCCTGTCGACCTCGAGGACGCGATCCTCGGCGGCCGGATCCGCGTGCCGACTCCGACCGGCGCGGTCGAGATGACCGTGCCGCCGATGACGAGCTCGGGACGGACCTTCCGGCTGCGCGGCAAGGGCCTCCCGAAGAAAGGGGGGCACGGCGACCTCCTGGTCACGGCCGAGATCAGGCTGCCCGAAACGCCGGATCCGCGTCTCGAGGAATTCGCCCACGAGCGCCGCGCCGCCAAGGTCTGAGACGTCGCGGCCATCCCGCCCCGCGTCGGACGCCGGCCTTCCGCCCCGGAGGACCCTTCGCTAAAGGGGGCCGCGAGTTGCAGCGAGGGCGGACCATTCATGGTGGCGGACACGGCGGCGCAAGGCCTGCTCGCGGGAAAGCGCGGCCTCATCCTGGGCGTCGCCAATAACCGGTCGATCGCTTACGGCATCGCCAAGGCCGCCCGGGCGCACGGCGCCGAGCTCGCCTTCACCTATCAGGGCGACGCCCTGAAGAAGCGCGTCGAGCCGCTCGCGGCCGATCTCGGCGGCCACGTGGTCGGCCATTGCGACGTGACCGACCCCGCGACGGTGGACGCGGCTTTCGCGCAAGTGGCGCGGCTCTGGGGCGGGCTCGATTTCGTGGTCCACGCCATCGCCTTCTCGGACAAGGACGAGCTGACGGGCCGCTATGTCGAGACGAGCGAGGCGAATTTCACCAAGTCGCTGCTCATCTCCTGCTACTCGTTCACGGCGATCGCGCAGCGGGCCGAGAAGCTTATGGAAAAGGGCGGATCGCTCCTCACGCTCACCTATTACGGCGCCGAGAAATGGATGCCGCATTACAACGTGATGGGAGTCGCGAAGGCCGCGCTCGAGGCGTCGGTGCGCTATCTCGCGGCCGATCTCGGACCGGGCGGCATCCGGGTGAACGCGATCTCGGCCGGACCGATCAAGACGCTCGCGGCGTCCGGCATCGGGGACTTTCGCTATATCCTGAAGTGGAACGAGTACAACTCGCCGCTGCGCCGGACCGTGACGATCGAGGAGGTCGGCGAGACGGCCGCCTTCCTCGCCTCCGACATGTCCCGCGGCATCACGGGCGAGATCCTGCACGTGGATGCGGGCTACCACGTGGTCGGCATGAAGAACCCCGAGGCGCCGGACATGACGCTCGAGCGCGAGTGAGCGGGCCCGACCAACGCCTGTTCTTCGTCCGGCATGGCGAGACCGACTGGAACCGCACCGCGCGGCTCCAGGGCCAGCAGGACGTGCCGCTGAACGCGCTCGGGCGGGCGCAGGCCGCGGACGCGGCGCGACGCCTCCTCACGCTGGTGCAGGACCCCGGGACGCTCGACTACGTGGCGAGCCCGCTCGGGCGCACCCGGGAAACGATGGAGATCCTCCGCGAGGCGCTCGGCCTCCCGCGCGAGGGCTATCGGCTCGAGCCGCGCTTCGTCGAGCTCACCTTCGGGCGCTGGGAGGGCCTGACCTGGCGCGAGGTGCGGCGCCATGACCCGGCGGGCGCGCGCGAGCGGGAAGCGGACAAGTGGGGCTACGTCCCGCCCGGCGGGGAGAGCTACGCCCAGCTCGAGACCCGCGTGCTGCCGGCGCTGGCGGAATGCCGATCGGACTCGGTGATCGTGGCGCATGGCGGGGTCGCCCGCGCCTTCCTGAGGGCCCTGGCTCAGACCTCCGAACAGGATGCGCCTCGGGTCGACATATGGCAGGGTCGCGTGCTCGTGTTCGAGGCGGGCCGCCATCGCTGGGTCTGAACCAAGACCCGGCCGCGCGGTTTCATGGCCGATGCGGCCGGCGCCGGACAGACGCGGTTCATCACCGGGCGGTTAGTCGCCCAGGAGTCGGGAGGTGCAGGCGCGCTCCTGCTGGTTCGGACGAGAGGCAACGGGCAGGGACGAGCGATGACGAGCCTCGACATGCTGGCCGACGCGGAGGCCCCCGCCGCCGCGCCGGTCGCCGGGTCGCCCGCGCTTCTCGGCCCGCTCCGGCCGGATCTCGTGCGGGACGAGGTCCTGTCCGAGATCTTCGCCGCGACGGTCGCATCGCGGCCCGACCACGTCGCGATGATCTTCGGCGAGCGCCGGATCACCTATGCCGAGGTCGACCGCGAATCGCTCGCGCTCGCCCGCGGGCTCGTCCGGCTCGGGATCGGGCCGGGCGACGCGGTCGGTCTCTGGATGGAGCGCGGCGCCGACCTCCTGATCGCACAGATCGCGATCACCCGGACGGGCGCCGCCTGGCTCCCCTTCGATGCGGACGCGCCCGCCGACCGGATCGCGGTGTGCCTGGAGGATTCGGACGCCAAGACGCTGCTGACGAGCGACACCCTGTCGGCCCGGGCGCCCCGGGCGCGGCCCGTCCTCACCCCGGCGCAGCTCGTCGACGCCAGCGACAACCGGCCGGTCGACCCGCGCCGCCGGGGGCTCACGCGCGACCACGCCGCCTACATGATCTACACCTCGGGCTCGACCGGCGTGCCGAAGGGCATCGTCGTCACCCAGGCGAACATCTGCCATTTCCTGCGCTCCTCGAACGCGCTCTACGGCTTCCGGCCGGACGACGTCGTGTTCCAGGGCGCCTCTGTCGCCTTCGACCTCTCGATGGAGGAGATCTGGATCCCGCTCATGGTCGGCGCGACGCTCCATGTCGCGACCCCCGCGATGCTGGGCGACGTCGAGCGTCTGCCGGACCTCCTGGCGCAGGCCGGGATCACGGTCCTGGACACCGTGCCGACGCTCCTCGCCATGATCGGGCGCGAGGTGCCGAGCCTGCGGCTCATCCTGCTCGGCGGCGAGGCGCTGCCCGCGCCCCTCGTCGAGCGCTGGGCGACGCCCGGTCGGCGCGTCTTCAACACCTACGGCCCGACCGAAGCGACGGTCGTGGCGACCGTCGCGGAGGTGCATCCGGGCGAGCCCGTCACCATCGGCCGGCCGATCCCGAACTACTCGGCCTACGTGGTCGACGAGGCCATGCGGCCCTGCCGTCCGGGCCAGCAGGGCGAGCTCCTCATCGGCGGGCCGGGCGTCGCCCGCGGCTACCTCAAGCGCCCGGAGCTCACGGCCGACAAGTTCATCGCCAACCCCTTCGCGTCGGACGGGCGCGACCCGGTGCTGTATCGCTCCGGCGACGCCGTGAGCCTGACCGAGGCGGGCGAGATCGCTTTCCACGGCCGCATCGACGACCAGGTGAAGATCCGCGGGTTCCGGGTCGAGCTCGGCGAGATCGAGGCTCGGCTCGCCGCGAGGCCCGGCGTGTCCCAGGCGGCGGTCGTGCTGCGGGCGGACGAGGGCATCGACCGCCTCGTTGCCTTCGTGGTGCCGGGACGCGAGACGCCCCCGACCGCCCAGGAGCTGCGCAGCGCGCTTCGCCGCGACGTCCCGGCCTACATGGTGCCGGACCATGTCGAGTTCGCGGACGAGCTGCCGCGGCTCTCCTCCGGCAAGGTCGACCGCAAGGCCCTGAAGGCCAGGGCGATCTCGGCCGCCGCCGATGCGGGAGAGCAGGAGCCGCCCGCGAACGAGACCGAGGCGGCGCTCCTCGCCGCCGCCAAGAAGACCTTCGGCAACCAGCCGATCGGGCTCGAGGCGGATTTCTTCGCCGATCTCGGCGGGCATTCGCTGCTCGCGGCGCGCTTCGTGTCCTTCGTCCGGGAGAGCCCGGCGCTCGCCGCGATCACGCTCCAGGACGTCTACGGGAAGCGCAACCTCCGGGCGATGGCGGCGGAGCTCATCCGCAAGACGGGCGGCGCCGGGAGCGCGGCTGCGATCCGCGACCTCTCCTTCGCGCCGCCGCCCCTCCTGCGGCGTTTCCTGTGCGGCCTCGCGCAGGCCGTGGCGCTCCCCTTCGTGGTCGCGCTCGCGACGACGCAATGGCTCGGCGTGTTCGTCACCTACCTCGTCGTGGCGGGCGAGGGGCTCGACCTCGCGAGCGAGATCGTCGTCATCCTGTCCGTCTACATCGCCATCAACATCGTGACGGCGGCGATTGGGATCGGCGGGAAATGGCTGGTGCTCGGGCGCACGAAGCCGGGCCGCTACCCGCTCTGGGGCGCGTATTACTTCCGCTGGTGGCTCGCCCGGCGGCTGATGTCGCTCGTTCACCTGAAATGGATCATGGGCTCGCCCGCGATCGCGATCTACCTGCGCCTCCTCGGCGCCAAGGTCGGACGCGACACCGTCATCGGCGACGTCGATTTCGGCGCGCCGGACCTCGTGACGATCGGGGCGGGCGCGACGCTCGGCACCAAGGTCGTGATCGGCAACGCCGAGGCGGTCGGCAACGAGTTCATCATCGGCACGGTCGAGATCGGCCGCGACGTCGCGGTCGGCAATTCCTGCGTGCTCTCGTCGGGCGTCAAGCTCGGGGACGAGGTCGAGCTCCTCGATCTCACGACCGTGCCCGAGGACGTCGTCATCCCGGCCCGCGAGCGCTGGGACGGCTCGCCCGGCCGCAAGATCGCGGACGTCGATCCGGCCGAGCTGCCGGCGCGCGCCGAAGCCGGTCCCCGCCGCAGGCTGCTTCTGGGCGCGATCTACGCCGTCATGCTCATGCTGATGCCGGCCGTGAGCCTCCTGCCGATCTTCCCGGCCTTCTGGCTGTTCGACCTCATCGACGACTGGCTCTCGGAGGCGATCGGGGTCAGCTATTATTGGTACCTGCCGGTCATCACCTGGCCGACCGCGATGGCGATGACGGCCGTGACGGTCGGGCTCGTTGCGCTCATCCGCTGGGCGGTGCTGCCCAAGGCGCGCTCGGGGACGTATTCGATCTTCTCCGGCTTCTACATGCGCAAGTGGATCGTCTCGCTCGCGACGGAGGTCACGCTCGAGACGCTCTCCTCGCTCTTCGCGACCGTGTTCATGCGCGCATGGTATCGCCTCATGGGCGCGGCGGTCGGGCGCGGAGCCGAGATCTCGACGAACCTCTCGGGCCGCTACGACCTCGTCGCGATCGGGTCGAAGAACTTCATTGCCGACGAGGTCGTGCTCGGCGACGAGGACATCCGGCGCGGCTGGATGCGGCTCGAGCCCGTCAGCACGGGCGAGCGCGTGTTCATCGGCAACGACGCGGTCGTTCCGCCGGGCAGCGTCATCCCGAGCGACACGCTGATCGGCATCAAGTCGAAGCCGCCCGCGAACGACGTCATCCAGCCTGGCGACACCTGGTTCGGCTCGCCGCCGATCCGCCTGCCGGCGCGCCAGCGCGTCGACATCGGGGTCTCGGCGACCTACGAGCCGCCGCTCAGCCGCAAGCTCGTCCGCCTCGCCTTCGAGCTCTTCCACACCTCGTTCCCGACGATGCTCTTCATCTCGCTCGGCATCGCGGCGGTCGATTTCCTGTTCTACCCCGTGATCCTGCTCGGCGATTGGTGGGCGCTGTTCCGCAACTTCGTCCTCGCGAGCGTCCTCATCGCGCTGACCCAGGTCGTCATGGTGGCGGTCGCCAAATGGGCGCTGATGGGCCGCTACGAGCCCACGATGAAGCCGATGTGGTCGTTCTGGGCCATGAAGACCGAGGCGGTCGCGGTGCTCTATTGGGGCCTTGCCGGCAAGGTGCTGCTCGAGCATCTCGCGGGAACGCCCTTCCTCCCCTGGGTGCTGCGGGTCTTCGGGACGAAGACGGGCCAGGGCATCTGCCTCCTCAGCACGGACATCACGGAGTTCGACTGCGTGACGATCGGCGATTATTGCACCGTGAACTCGCATTCCGCCCTGCAGACGCATCTCTACGAGGACCGCGTGATGAAGGTCGGCCGGGTCCATCTCGGCCGGGGCGTGACGGTCGGGGCGAACGCGACCGTCCTCTACGATACGAAGGTGGGGGATTGGGCGCAGCTGCGCCCGCTCACGATCGTCATGAAAGGCGAAGCGATCCCGGCGAACAGCGAATGGGAGGGCGCGCCGGCCGAGCCCGTCGTGCACCCCGCGCCGCCTGCCCAGGCCGCGTGATCGTCGCCGCCGCATGTCGCACAACAGCTTCGGGCATCTTTTCCGCGTCACGACCTACGGCGAGAGCCACGGCCCGGGGATCGGCTGCATCGTCGATGGCTGCCCGCCGGGGCTGCCGCTCGCCGAGGCCGACATCCAGGCCGAGCTCGACCGGCGGCGCCCCGGGCAGTCGCGCTTCACGACGCAGCGCCAGGAGCCCGACCGGGTCCGCATCCTGTCGGGCGTCTTCGCGGACGACAGGACGGGCGGCCCCGTCACGACGGGCACCCCGATCGCGCTCGCGATCGAGAACGTCGACCAGCGCTCGAAGGATTACGCCGAGATCCGCGACCGCTACCGGCCGGGCCACGCGGACTACGCCTACGACGCGAAGTACGGCCTGCGCGATTATCGCGGGGGAGGGCGCTCCTCCGCCCGCGAGACGGCGGCCCGCGTCGCGGCCGGCGCTGTCGCCCGCCGTGTCCTGCCCTCCGTCACGATCCGCGGCGCCGTCGTTCAAATGGGCCCGCACGCGATCGACCGCGCGCGCTTCGACTGGGAGGAGGTCGGGCGCAACCCGCTCTTCTGTCCGGACCCGGTCGCGGCGACCGCCTGGGCGGAATACCTCGACGGGGTCAGGAAGGCGGGCTCCTCGGTCGGCGCGGTGATCGAGGTGGTGGCCGAGGGCGTGCCGCCCGGGCTCGGCGCGCCGATCTACGGCAAGCTCGACGCCGACCTCGCGGCCGGGCTCATGTCCATCAACGCCGTGAAGGGCGTCGAGATCGGCGACGGCTTCGCGGCGGCGGCGCTCCAGGGCGAGGAGAACGCCGACGAGATGGCGCCCGGCAACGAGGGCGCGCCGCGCTTCCTGTCGAACCACGCGGGCGGCATCCTCGGGGGGATCTCGACCGGTCAGCCGATCGTCGTCCGGTTCGCCGTGAAACCGACCTCGTCGATCCTCCAGTCGCGCCGGAGCGTCACCCGGGACGGCGAGGCGGTCGACGTCGTGACGAAGGGTCGCCACGACCCCTGCGTCGGCATCCGGGCGGTCCCGGTCGGCGAGGCGATGGTCGCCTGCATCCTGGCCGACCACTGGCTTCGCCACCGGGGGCAGGTGGGCGGCTGAATCAGGCCTCCATCAGCTCGCCGACATGCGCGGCGGCCGACAGCGCCAGCCCCGTCAGGTCGTAGCCCCCCTCGAGCACGGAGACCAGGCGCCCGCCCGCATGGCGGTCGGCGACCGCCAGGAGTTCGCGTGTCGCCCAGGCGAAATCGGCCTCGTCCAGCATGAGATTCGCGAGCGGGTCGCGCCGATGCGCGTCGAACCCGGCCGACACCACGACGAGGTCCGGCCGGAAAGCGTTGAGCCGCGGCAGGATGCGCGACGCGAAAGCCTCGCGGAAGGCCGCTCCGTCCGTCCCAGCGCGGAGCGGCACGTTGACGATCGTGTCGTGGTCGCCGCGCTCGGAAGCAGCGCCCGTCCCAGGATAGAGCGGCATCTCGTGGGTCGAGGCATACATCACGCTCTTGTCCGCCCAGAAGATGTCCTGCGTCCCGTTGCCGTGATGGACGTCGAAATCGACGACCGCGACGCGCTCCGCCCCGTGCGCCGCCTGCGCGTGGCGAGCCGCGACCGCGGCCTGATTGAAGAAGCAGAAGCCCATAGCCTGGCTCCGCTCGGCATGGTGGCCCGGCGGGCGCGTCGCCACGAAGGCGTTCGCGGCCTCGCGGGCCATCACCGCATCGACCGCCGCGACCGCGCCACCGACCCCGTGGAGGGCCGCCGCGAGCGTCCCGGGCGACAGGATCGTGTCGGCATCGACCTGGACGAAGCCGCGCTCGGGGGAGGCCGCGAGGAGCGCGTCCACGAAGGCGCGCGGATGCGCGAGCGCGACCGTCTCGGGCGAGGCCTCCGGGGCGATCCGGCGCTCGAGCCCCGCGAAGCGCGGCTCACCGAGCGCCCGCTCGATCGCGCGAATGCGGTCCGGCCGCTCGGGATGGCCCGGCAGGGTGTCGTGCCCGAGCGAGGCGGGGTGATCGAAGAGGAGCGTCGTCATGCCCCTTCGCTAGCCGGGTCGACGCCCGCGGCGCCAGCCTGTGCCACAAAGGCGACACTCGGCTCGCGAGTGTCTCGACTGGGCCTGACGCCGTTTCCGTTAACCATAACAACGGTAGAACAGGGCCGCGAACGATGCGCGAACGGGCCGGACGCGGGGAACAGATGTCGAGGATGCTGCGGGGAGTTTTGCCGGCGATCGCGGTCGCGATGCTGGCGGCGGGCTGTTTCAAGGTCGTGCCGGACCCGCAGGTGTCGGCGCTCGACGCCAAATACATGGCGCTCATGCCTGACGCGCCGATCGATCCGCATTTCGCCCGCTACGAGGTGCAGGACCCGACGGGCGAGAAGCCGGGCACGATCGTGGTCGAGACGCGGGATCGCCAGCTCTACTACGTGCTGCCCGGCGGACGCGCGGTCCGCTACGGCGTCGCGGTCGGCGACGAGGCCTATGGCTGGACCGGAACCGCCGAGATCGCCCGCAAGGCCGAATGGCCGAACTGGAATCCGCCGGCCGAGATGATCAAGCGCTGGCCGCATGTCCATCCGGTCGAGGGCGGCCCGAACTCGCCGCTCGGCGCCCGCGCGCTCTACCTGCACCAGGGCAACAAGGACACGCTCTACCGCATCCACGGGACGAACGAGCCGGAGAAGATCGGCCAGGCCGTGTCGTCGGGCTGCATCCGCATGCGCAACCTCGACGTGGTGGATCTCTTCAACCGCGTGCCGGTCGGCACCAAGGTGATCGTCCGGTAGCGGCACGGGCTTCGCTCACCCGGCGATAGCCGGGTCCAGGCCGTTTCGCGGCCAGCCTTCCGCTTTTTAAGCTGGATGCAGGCTTTCGCCGGCATGAGCGGGGAGGGTCGCGCCGCACCCGCTCACCCCGGCGGAAGCCGGGGTGCAGGTGCGCCGGGCGTTCG
>JAFAPJ010000668.1 GCA_019247255.1 Methylobacteriaceae bacterium
CGCCCAGATCGCCGCCGCGGCCCCGAGGGCGAGCGCGGCCGGACCGAGCCAGAGCACGAGCGTCTCGGCCGTGAACGGCGGCTTCAGAAGCACGAAATCGCCGTAGCGGTTCGCCACGAAGCGGACGACCTCGCGGTCGCTGTCGCCGGCCTGCAGGCGCTCGCGCACGAGAAGCCGCAGGTCCCGGGCGAGCGGCGCGTCGGAATCGTCGATGGACTGGTTCTGGCAGACGAGGCAGCGCAGCTCCGCCGAGATCGTGCGGGCGCGGGATTCGAGCTTGGGGTCGCGCAGGATCTCGTCCGGCTGCACCGCGCGCGCGCCCGGCGCCGACGCGAGCGCCGCGAGGAGAACGGCCGCTCGCAGACGGGTCCGCCCGCTCATTCGGCCGGAACCGCGATCGGCTCGGCCCGGGCCCGCCGCGGCGCGCCGACCCGCAGCCGCCGATCTGTCAGCGACATCGCGCCCCCCGCCGCCATCACGACCGCGCCGAGCCAGATGAGGAGCACGAGCGGCTTGTAATAGGCCCGCAAGCCGATCGCGCCGCCCTCCCCGGTTTCGCCGAGGCTGAGATAGACCTGGCCGAGCCCGACCGTGAGCAGGCCCGCCTCCGAGGTCGACATGCCGCGCGCCGGGTAGAAGCGCTTTCCGGCCTCGAGGCGGCCGACGACGCCGCCGTCGCGGCGCACCGAGAAGGTCGCGGCCTGCTCCGTGTAGTTGGGGCCGGGCTTCGGCCCCGTGCCGAGGAGCACGACCTCGTAGGGCCCGGCCCGGACGGCTTCGCCCTGACGGATTGTCGTGATCGTCTCCGTGCTCCAGGCCTGGGCCGCGAGGCCGAGCACCGAGATGCCGAGCCCCGCATGGGCGAGCGCGCTTCCCCAGGCCGAGCGCGGCAGGCCGGCCGCGCGGCGGAGGGCGACGGAGAGCGGCCGTCCCCGGGCCCAGGAGCGTCCGACGATCTCGCCGGCCGCCGCGAGGACGAGGAAGACGCCGATCCCGACCGCGACGGGCGCGAGGACCGGGCCGCGGCTCGTTACCGCCAGGGTCGCGAGCCCGACGGCGAGCGCGAGGCCGAAGGCGACGAGCACGCGCTGACCCGCCGCCAGGAGGTCGCCCCGCTTCCAGGCGAGCGCCTGCCCGACCGGGAGCGCCACGAGCAGCGGCAGGGCGAGGGGCAGGAACGTCAGATCATAATAGGGCGCGCCGACCGAGATCTTGGCGCCGGTCAGCGCCTCCAGCGCGAGCGGGTAGAGCGTGCCGAGGAGCACGGTCCCGCAGGCGCTGGCGAGGAGCAGGTTGTTGAGGACGAGCGCGCCTTCCCGCGAGATCGGCGCGAAGAGCCCGCCCTGGCGCAGGACCGGGGCCCGCCAGGCGAAGACCGCGAGCGAGCCGCCGATGAACAGGCACAGGATCGCCAGGATGAACACGCCGCGGGCCGGGTCGACCGCGAAGGCGTGGACGGAGGTGAGCACGCCCGAGCGGACCAGGAAGGTGCCGAGAAGCGAAAGCGAGAAGGTCAGGATCGCGAGCAGGATCGTCCAGACCCGCAAGGCCTCGCGCTTCTCCATCACGACGATCGAGTGGAGGAGCGCGGTCCCGGCGAGCCACGGCATCAGCGAGGCGTTCTCGACCGGATCCCAGAACCAGAAGCCGCCCCAGCCGAGCTCGTAATAGGCCCAGTACGAGCCCATCGCGATGCCGAGCGTGAGGAAGCACCAGGCGACGAGCGCCCAGGGCCGGACGGCCCGAGCCCAGACCGCGTCGACCCGCCCCTCGATCAGCGCCGCCATGGCGAACGCGAAGGTCATCGAGAAGCCGACGTAGCCGAGGTAGAGGAGCGGCGGGTGCACCGCGAGCCCGAAATCCTGGAGGATCGGGTTCAGGTCCTGACCTTCCGGGGGTGCCGGCTCCATCCGGGTGAAGGGGTTCGAGGCGAAGAGGATGAAGACCAGGAAGGTCAGCGTGATGGAGCCCTGGACGGCGAGCGCCTGGACGCGCAGCCGCGCCGGGACGCTGCCCGGCGCCGCCGCGACGAGCGCGCCGAAGAGCGCCAGGATCAGGACCCAGAGGAGCATCGAGCCCTCGTGGTTCCCCCACACGCCCGTGATCTTGAAGATCAAGGGCTTGGCGGTGTGCGAGTTCTCCACGACGTTGAGGACCGAGAAATCGGACCCGACATGGGCGGCCACCAGCGTCCCGAAGGCGATCGCCACGAGGACGAAGACGCCGAGCGCGGCCGGCCCCGCGACGCCCATGAGCACCCAATCACCCGAGCGCGCGCCCCAGACCGGGACGGCCGTCTGCAGCACGGACAGCCCGAGCGCGAGGGCGAGGGCGAAATGGCCGATCTCGACGATCAAGGAGGCGGCCTATCTCTGCGAGGTGACCTGGCCGGGCGCAGTGACCTGGCCGGGCGTGCCGGCCTTGCCGGCGCCGCCTTCCTGCCAGCGTCCCTGCGCCTTCAGCGCGTCCGCGACCTCGCGCGGCATGTAGCGCTCGTCGTGCCGGGCGAGGATCGTGTCGGCGACGAAGAGCCCGGCCGGCGAGAGCGCGCCCTCGGCCACGACGCCCTGCCCTTCCCGAAACAGGTCCGGCAGGAGGCCCCGATAGGTCACGGGCACGCTCGCGGTCCCGTCGCCCACCTTGAAGGCGACCGTCTCGCCGGGACCGCGCGCCACGGACCCCGTCTCGACGAGCCCGCCCAAGCGGAACCGGGTACCGGGCGACACGCCTTTCGCCGCAACCTCGCCGGGCGAGCGGAAGAACACGATGGTGTCGCGCATCGCGGAGAGCGCGAGGCCGAGCGCGGCGGCGAGAATGGCCCCCGCGACCCCGATCACCGCGAGGCGGCGCTTGCGGCGCGTCACGGTCCTGACCTCGCGACGGCGCCGGCCGGCAGGCCGAGCTCCCGGCCCAGCCGCTCGAGCCGCTCGCGGGCGCCCGCATCGGAGGCGAGCGCCGCGCGCGCCTGGGCCAGCTTCTCGAGAGCCCGTTCGGGCTGGCCGAGCACCGCATAGGAGCGCACGAGGCGCGACCAATCGGCCTCGCTGCCGCCGGCCGCCGCCAGCCGCTCGTCGAGCCCGCGCACCATCGCGAGGATCTCGGGCGCCACCTGCGCCCCCGCGGACAGCGCGGACGCTCCCGCTGACCCTGACCCCGGCGCCTCCTCGCGCGCCGCGAGCTGGTCGAGCCGGCCGCGCACGAGGGGCAGCCACGGCGCGCCCGCCAGGGCGGAGCGCAGCAGCGCCTCGTAGGCGGCCCGGGCTTTCGCGATGTCGCCGTCCTGCTCGGAAGCGAGCGCGAGGTAGAAGCGCGCCTTCGGCGAGCCCTCGTCGAGCGCGAGGGCGCGCCGGAAGGACTCGGCCGCGGGGGCCGTCACGACGCCGCCGCTCCCGAGCGCCTGGGCTTCGCCGAGCCCGGTCAGCCGCTCGGCATCCTCCCCGCCGACCTGGATGGCGGTCTCGTAGGCGCGAGCCGCATCCTCGGCCCGGCCGAGCCTCAGATAGATGGGCGCCACGATCTCCCAGCCGCGCACGTCCCCCGGCTCGCGGGCGAGATGCGCCTCGATCTTGGCGAGCGCCGCCGGGAGGCTCGCCTTCGCCTCGGCGGCGGGAGTAGCCACGCCTTCCGGAGCGATCGCGAGATGGGGCGAGCCCAGTGCGCCGTAGACCGCAAGGCCCACGAGCGGCACGACCGAGAGCGCGAAGGCCGCCGCGGCACGGCGCCGGCGCAAGGCCGGCTCGCCCGTCGCGGCCTGGGCGGGCGCGCTCGCCGCGCGGGCACGGATGAGCCGCCGGCCCGCCTCCGCACGCGCGGACTCGGCGTCGAGCGGAGCCATCAGGCCGCGCGCCTCGTCCCGGGCGATCTCGGCGATCTGGTCCTCGTAGAAGCGCACGTCGTCCCGCCCGTCGGCGAGAACCGGCCGCCGGCCGGACAACGGCCAGAGGACCGTCATCACCGCGGCCCCGGTCATGAGCGCCAGCAGGATCCAGATCAGCATGCGGTCAGATAGCCGAAGCCCGCTTGGAGCCCGAAGGTGGCACGTGGCCACACACGGCTCTGGTGCGGGTTCGCCGTCAAGCGGCGTCTCCGAGAAGATCGAGCTCCGCCCGGGCGCCGCCGAAGCGCGACCGCGTGAGCTCCACCCGGCCGCGGTAATGCGCCACGAGATCGGCCACGATGGAGAGACCGAGGCCGGAGCCCGGCTTCGTCTCGTCGAGCCGCTTGCCCCGCTCCAGGACCTCCTGCCTGGCTTCGTCCGGAAGGCCCGGCCCGTCATCCTCGACCGCGATGCGGAGCACGGGCCGGCCATCCGCCTCGTCGAGCGCGGCCGTGATCGCGACCCGGCTCGCCGCCCACTTGCAGGCGTTGTCGATGAGGTTGCCGGCCATCTCCTCGAAATCCTGCTTCTCCCCCCGAAAACGGAGACCGTCCTCGGCCTCGACCGAGATCTCGAGATCGCGCTCTCGGTAGATCTTGCCGAAGGTGCGGCCGAGCGCGTCGAGGATCGGCCGCACCTCGGTGGTCGCCCCGAGCGTGCCGGCGAGCGCCGCCGCGCG
>JAFAPJ010000672.1 GCA_019247255.1 Methylobacteriaceae bacterium
CGGCGGCGAGAACCCAATGTTGAAACAGAACGGTCGGCGGGACAGGTGACGCGACATGGACCGGCCCGGACGTGAACAGCGCCAGCCCTGCAGCCGCGGCCGTCGAGAAGTCCGCGGACGCCGGCTCCTCGTCGGGATCGCCTGAGAGCAGCTCGACGTCGTCGGTCGCGGGATCGGCCGCGAGCGCAGCCCGATCGATGCCGGCGAAGGATCTCGGGTCTGCCGCGAAAGAAGCGGCCGCCCGCTCGATACCGGGTGAGGCGAAGCTGCCCGTAAAGGATCTGATCGAGTCGCTGACGGTCTGGTTCGCCTTCGCGACCGTCTGCGTCGCGTCCGCGATCTTGCCGGCGGCGCGGCTGTTCTCGGCGGCGCTCGCTGCGGCGTGGCCGCTGTTGGTGCCGCCGGCGGTGATTCCGAAGAAGATGCCGACGGTGGTGCCGAGGAACGTCGTGATGGCGCCCAGCAGCGCGACCTTGTCCGAGACCGTGGCCACTTTATCGGCGCTGACGATGGCCAGGAGGCTCAGGATCACCGCGACGATGGCCGCGATGACGATCCAGGCGCCGAGCTGGATCCGCAACCGCTCGACATGCTCGCCCGTGCCGGATTGCGTCGTCTCGCTCATGTGGTGGCCCCCGCCCGTACGGCCCGCCGGCCACCGGAGAGCGACCGTTCCGCCGACGCACGTGATAGTTGATTTATCCCGAGCGAATCAACTTAGAAGTTTGCGGCGACGTCGCCCGGAGCCGCGTTCAAATCCCGTCGCCGTGCAGGTGGCCGGGTGCGCGCCGGGTCGCGGGCGCGACGAGCCCGCGCAGCGCCCGCCAGGGGCGGCCGTCAATCGCCGCGAGGCCGAGCCCGATGAGCGCCATCCCGGCGACGTGCTGGGGACGGAGCGTCTCGCCGAGGACGAGCGCGCCGAGCAGGATCGCGCTCACCGGGATCAGAAAGGTGACGAGGAGGAGGTTCGTGGCGCCCGCGCTCGCGAGAAGCCGGAAGTAGAGGACGTAGGCGAGCGCGGTCGAGAGCGCCGCCACCCCGAGGAGCGCGAGCCAGGTCGCGAAGCTGGGCGCCGGCAAGGTCCAGGGCGCGTCGACCGCGAGCATCGCGGGGAGGAGCAGGATCGTCGAGGCGGTGACCTGCCCGGCGGCCGTCGCCATGGGCGGGACGCGCAGGGCCCGGAAACGGCGCCCGTAAAGACCGGCGCAGGCATAGGAGAAGGCGGCCGCCAGGCAGGCGAGCTCGGCCGCGACGTCGAGCCCCAACGCCGCGAGCGCAGTCCCGCCCACCATCGCGGCGACCCCGACGATGCCGAGGATCACGCCCGCGAGCCGCCCGCCCGACATCCGCTCGTCGCCGACGACATGCGCGAGGACGACCGTGAACAGCGGCGTCGTCGCGTTGAGGATCGAGGCGATCCCGGAGGCGAGATGCGCCTGACCCCAGACGATGAGCGAGAACGGGACGACGTTGTTGAGGAGGCCCATGCCGAGGAAGGCCGTCCAGACCCGTCGGTCGCGGGGGAGGGCCTGGCCGCTCGCCGCGACCGCGAGCCAGAGGATGATCGCCGCGAGCCCGACCCGGGCCACCACGATCGTGAGGGTCGGCAGCTCGCGCACCGCGACGCCGTTGAAGAAGAACGACCCGCCCCAGAGGACCGAGAGGGCGAGGAGCATCGCCCACTCGGCGAGCGTCATCGGTCGGTGGATCGGGGCGTCGGTCATCGGCGAAGTCCTGCGTGGGCGCCTCCTTGGCCCAAGCGGCGGAAGACCGCCTCCCGTTCTCTGCGGTTCAATCGCCGCGCGGCAGAGACCTCCCTGGGGAACTTGCCCCGGACTTGCCTCGCGCCGGACGAGATGCGACAGCGCCCCGCCTCGAGCCGGGGCCCTTCACGCCGTCGATCGCGCCCGAGCGCTGGGCGCGCCTGGTCCTCCGGGCCGGACGCGCGTCCTCCCGACCGCAACCAGATCCGCGACATCCGAGACGACCGATGGACAAGATTCGTGATTACCTGATCCGCTCGCGGGACGTGCTGGAGAGCGCGCTGGCGGACGATGCTTTCGTCCGCTCGCTCGCCGACGTCACGGATGCGGTCGCGGCGTCGCTCGCAGCCGGGGGCAAGCTCCTCACCCTCGGCAATGGCGGCAGCGCCGCCGACGCCCAGCACATCGCGGGCGAGTTCGTCTCGCGGCTGAACTACGATCGCGGCCCGGCGGCCTCGGTCGCGCTCACGACCGACACGTCCGTGCTGACGGCCGTCGGCAACGATTACGGCTACGAGCACGTCTTCTCCCGCCAGGTCCTCGCGATCGGTCGCCGGGGCGACGTGCTCCTCGCGATCTCGACCTCGGGACGCTCGCCGAGCGTGCTCAGCGCCATGAGGGCCGCCCGCGACCTCGGGATGGTGGTGGTCGCCTTCACGGGCCGGTCGGGCGGCGACATGCCCCCGCTCTCCGACCTCGTCGTCCACGCGCCCTCCGATTCGACCCCGCTCATCCAGCAGGTCCACATCACGGCCGCACACATCGTCTGCGGGCTCGTCGAGGAGCGCCTCTTCCCCCGCGGAGCGGCCTGAAGGCAGGGCCCGTCAGGTCGCCTCGGCGGTCGTCAGCACGGCGCGGACGGCGCGGCGCCAGCCGGTCAGCTCGGTCGCGCGCCGGTCCGGGTCGAGCCGGGGCGCGAAGCGGCGCTCGAGCCGCCAGCGATCGGCGAAGCGCGCGGGCTCGGGATAGAGCCCGGCCGCGAGCCCGGCGAGGTAGGCGGCGCCGAGCGCCGTCGTCTCCATGATGTCCGGACGGTCCACGGGCGCGCCGAGGAGGTCGGCGAGGCGCTGCATCGTCCAGTCGGACGCCGCCATGCCGCCATCGACGCGCAGCACCGTTTCGGCCCCGTCCCATCCCGGCCAATCGGCCCGCATCGCGTCGAGGAGGTCGGCCGTCTGGAAGCAGACGCTGTCGAGCGCCGCCCGAGCGAGCTCCTTCGGGCCGGTCCGGCGCGTGAGGCCGAAGAGAGCGCCCCGCACGTCGGGCTGCCAGTATGGCGCGCCGAGCCCGACGAAGGCCGGAACCAGGATCACGTCCTCGCCCGGATCCGCCTCCGCGGCGAGCGGCCCGGTCTCGGCCGCCTGCGACACGAGACCGAGCCCGTCGCGCAGCCATTGCACAGCCGCGCCCGCGATGAAGATCGAGCCTTCGAGCGCGTAGGTCCGCCGACCGCCGAGCTGGTAGGCGATCGTCGTGAGAAGCCGGTTCGTCGAGGCGACGGGCTGTTCGCCCGTGTTGAGGAGCGCGAAGCAGCCGGTTCCGTAGGTCGACTTGACCATCCCGGGCCGGAAGCAGGCCTGGCCGACGGTCGCGGCCTGCTGGTCGCCCGCGACGCCGCGGATCGCGATCGGGCCGCCGAAGAGCTCGGGCATCGTCGTGCCGAACTCGCCCGCGCAATCCCGCACCTCCGGGAGGAGGGCGGCCGGGATGCGGAAGAGCGCGAGAAGCTCCCTGTCCCAGGCTCCGGCCCGGATGTCGAAAAGGAGCGTGCGGGACGCGTTCGTGGCGTCCGTCGCATGGACCGCGCCGCCCGTGAGCCGCCATATCAGGAAGCTGTCGACCGTCCCGAAGGCGAGCTCGCCGCGCTCCGCCCGGGCGCGCGCGCCCGGCACGTTGTCGAGGAGCCAGGCGAGCTTCGTGGCCGAGAAATAGGGATCGATGAGGAGCCCGGTCCGCTCCGCGACGAGCCGCTCGTGACCTTCGGCCTTGAGTGCGGCGCAGAACTCCGCCGTGCGCCGGTCCTGCCAGACGATCGCGCGCCCGATCGGCGTGCCGGTCGCCCGGTCCCAAACGAGCACGGTCTCGCGCTGGTTCGTGAGGCCGAGGCCCGCGACGTCGCGGGCGGTCGCGCCGGCGGCGTCCATCGCCTCGCGGACCGTCGCGACGACGCTCGCCCAGATGTCCTCCGGCTCGTGCTCGACCCAGCCCGAGGCCGGGAAGTGCTGGGGGAACTCGCGCTGGGCGACCGCCGCGACCGACAGGTCCTCGCGAAACAGGATCGCCCGGGTCGAGGTGGTGCCCTGGTCGATCGCGAGGACGAGGCTCACGGCGCGGCCTCGGCGAGGGGGGCGGGCTCGGCCGGGAGCGTGTCGGCGAGATAGGCCGCGAGTGCCGCCCGGTCCGCAGGGCCGACCCGGAGCCCGAGCTTCGAACGCCGCCAGAGGATGTCGTCCGCGCTCGCCGCCCACTCCGCCGCGACGAGGTAATCGACCTCGCGCGCGCTCAGGTCTGCCCCGAAGGTCGGGCCGAGCGCCGCCATGTCCTGGGCGCCGTCGAGAAGGCGCTCGCTCCGCGTCCCGTAGGCGCGCACGAGCCGCGCGACGAGCGGGCGGGGGAGCCCCGGATGGCGGGCGAGGGTCGCCTCGACGAGCGCGCCGTATCCGTCGGGCGGGAAGTCGCCGCCGGGGAGCGGCGCCGTCGCGGTCCAGGTCGGCGCGCGGAGCACCGGGAGAGCGGGCCGGAGCCGCTCGAGCGCGGCCTCGGCGAGGCGGCGATAGGTCGTGATCTTGCCGCCGAACACGGAGAGGAGCGGCGGCGCCCCGCCCGGCGCGTCGAGCTCGAGCACGTAATCGCGGGTCGCCTCCTGCGCCTTCGCGGTCCCGTCGTCGTAGAGCGGGCGGACGCCGGAATACGTCCAGACGACGTCCTCCCGGGCGATGGGCTTGGCGAAGTATTCGCTCGCGGCGCGGCAGAGATAGAGGATCTCGTCCTCGCTCGCCGCGACAGCGGCCGGGTCGCCCGCGTAGTCGCGGTCGGTCGTGCCGATCAGCGTGAAGTCGCGCTCGTAGGGGATCGCGAAGACGATCCGGCCGTCGCCGTTCTGGAAGAGGTAGGCGCGGTCGTGATCGACGAGCCGGCGCACCACGATGTGGCTGCCCTGGACGAGCCGGACATGGCCGCGGCCGGCCGGGCGGTCGCGCTCCGCCAGGACGGAGCCGACCCACGGACCCGCCGCGTCGACGAGAGCGCGGGCCCGCCAGGTCTCGGGGCCGCCGTCCGCAGCCTCGACCGCGACCTCCCAGAACCCGTCGCGGCGGCTCGCGCCGACGACGCGGGTTCGCGGCCGGATCGTCGCGCCCCGCTCGGCCGCGTCGGCCGCGTTGAGGACGACGAGGCGCGAATCCTCCACCCAGCAATCCGAGTACTCGAAGCCGCGGGCGAAGCCCGGCTTCAGCGCGCGGCCGGCCGGATCGTCCGCGAGGTCGAGGAGCCGCGTCGCGGGAAGCCGGCGCCGGCCGCCGAGATGGTCGTAGAGGAAGAGCCCGGCCCGGATGAGCCAGAGCGGCCGCAGGCCGGGTTGATGGGGCAGCACGAAGCGGATCGGCCAGACGATATGGGGCGCGATGCCCCACAGCACCTCGCGCTCGGCGAGCGCCTCGCGCACGAGGCGGAACTCGCGGTGCTCGAGGTAGCGCAGCCCGCCATGGATGAGCTTCGTCGAGGCCGACGAGGTGCCGCTCGCGAGGTCGCCCTTCTCGAACAGCGCCACGGAGGCGCCGCGCCCCGCGGCGTCCCGGGCGATGCCGCAGCCGTTGATGCCACCCCCGATAATCGCGAGGTCGACGGGCGCGCCCGGATGCGTCTCCGGATCAGGCATCGGCGGACGCGTTTCGGGCTTGCGCCATCTCGGATCCTGGCCTCGTCCGGCTTCCGCGACCGGACCGGGCACGGGTTGTCGCCGAGGCGCTCCCGTCCGGCAAGCGTTCCGGGCCGCGGTTGTCCGTCGCCGAGGGCTGGGCGACGGGCCGGCGCGGCCCCATAATCCCGTCGTGAGCGACCCGACCGAGCCCGACATTCCCTTCTGGCGCACGAAGACCCTCGAGGAGATGAGCGAGGCCGAGTGGGAGAGCCTCTGCGACGGCTGCGGGCGCTGCTGCCTCGTCAAGCTGGAGGACGAGGATACGGGCGAGATCGCCTATACGGACGTCGCCTGCCGGCTCCTCGATGCCGGAGCCTGCCGGTGCCGCGACTATGTCGGGCGCCAGGCCGTGATCGCGGATTGCGTGCGGTTAACCCCCGAAACCGTTCGGCGCCTGCGCTGGCTGCCGCCGAGCTGCGCCTACCGGCGCCTCGCGGAGGGGCGGGACCTCCTGCCCTGGCACCCGCTCGTGTCAGGCCGGCCGGACAGCGTCCACGAGGCCGGGATCTCGGTCCGCGGCCGCGTGTCGGCCACCGAGGACGAGGTGAGCCTCCCCGAGCTCGTCCGCCGCGTCGTCGCCTGGCCCGAGCGCATTCCTCGCCGCCGGAACTGACGATCCGCGCCGGACGTTGCCCTCCCGACCGGGTGCCGAGACTTCCTCGCGCGCCCTCTCCGTCCAGATATTGACAAAGGGAGACGAACGATGGGTTTCTTCTCGTCGCCGATCAAGACGTTCGATGACCTGTACCTTCACACGCTGCAGGACATCTACTACGCCGAGAACCAGATCACGAAGGCGCTGCCGCAGATGATCGCGAAAGCGCAGAATCCGGCGCTGAAGCAGGCCTTCCAGAAGCATCTCGGCGAGACCGAGCAGCAGGTGAAGCGCCTCGAGCAGGTCTTCAAGATGATGGGCAAGGACGCCAAGGGCACGACCTGCCCGGCGATCGACGGCATCATCAAGGAGGCCCAGGAGCTGATCTCGGATTGCGACGACGCCGAGGTGCGCGACGCCGCGATGCTCGCCGCCGCCCAGGCGGTCGAGCATTACGAGATCACCCGCTACGGGACGCTGATCGCCTGGTCGCAGCAGCGCGGCAAGCAGGACATCGCGCGCATCCTCCAGCAGACGCTGGCGGAGGAAAAGGCGACGGACGAGAAGCTGACCTCGCTCGGCGAATCGAACGTCAACAAGAAGGCCGCGTAACGCGGCTTCCGGGGGCGGGCGGCCTAGGGCTCGCCCGTCCCC
>JAFAPJ010000164.1 GCA_019247255.1 Methylobacteriaceae bacterium
TCGGTGAGGACGGCGCCCGAAAGCAATTGGCCGAATTCGAGCGCGCCCAGCGTCACGACGGGGACCAGCGCGTTGCGCAAACCGTGCTTCAGCACGACGGTGCGCTCGCCGAGGCCCTTGGCGCGCGCCGTGCGGATATAGTCCGTCCCCATCACTTGCAGCATGGCGCTGCGCGTGTGGCGCATCATCACCGCGGCGTAGGAATTGCCGAGCACGAAGGCCGGCATGCTCATCGCCGCGAGATTGCCGCGCGGATCCTCGAAGGGGCTGACATAGCCCGAGGCCGGCAGCCAGCCGAGCGTCACCGCGAAGAGGAAGATCAGCATGATCCCGAGCCAGAAGTTCGGGGTCGAGATTCCGGCGAGCGAGAGCACCCGGACGACGTGATCCGCGGCGCGCCCGCGATACACGGCGGACAGGATGCCGGCCGGGATGCCGATCGCGAGCGCGATCAGCATCGCCATCGCGGCGAGCTGGAGGGTGACGGGCAGCTTCTGGGCGATGAGCTCGGCGACCGGCAAATCGAGGCGGATCGACTGGCCGAGATCGCCGGACACGACGCCCCGGATCCAGAGGAGATACTGGACGGGGACCGGCTGATCGAGGTGGTAGCGCGCCCGGATCGCCGCGATCACGGCCGGGTCGCGCTCTTCGCCGGCCAGCGTCGCGGCCGGGTCACCAGGCAGAAGCTGCTGCAGCCCGAAGATGATCATCGACACGAAGACGAGGGTCGGCGCGAGCTGGGCGAGCCGGCGGAGCAGGAGGCCGGTCACGTGCCGGCGCTCTGGGGGCAGAAATGAGAAAGGGCCGGGGTTGCAGCCGGCCGCCGGGGCGCGCAGCTTTCGGAGCGCCAGAACCGAGCCGCTGGAGCTCCGCCATCGTCCCGACCGATACCGATCTCCTTCTTGTGGTCGACCTGCAGGTCGATTTTCTGCCGGGCGGCAGCCTCGCGGTCACCGAGGGCGACGCCGTCGTGCCGCTCGTCAACGCGCTCGCGCGCCGCTTCCCGCACGTCGCTCTGACGCAGGACTGGCACCCGCCCGGCCATCTCTCCTTCGCGTCGAGCCATCCGGGCCGACGGCCCTTCGAGACGACGCGGCTCGCCTACGGCGAGCAGACGCTCTGGCCGGACCATTGCGTGATGGGGATGCCCGGGGCCGCGCTCGCGCCGGGGCTCGACCTGCCCGGGGCCGAGCTCGTGATCCGCAAGGGCTTCCGCCACGGGATCGACAGCTATTCCGCGTTCCTCGAAGCGGACCGCCTTACCCCGACGGGGCTCGCCGGCTACCTCAGGGAGCGCGGCATCCGGCGCGTCGCGCTTGTCGGCCTCGCGACCGATTACTGCGTGGCCTGGTCGGCGCTCGACGCCAGGGCGGCGGGGTTCGAGGCCGTCGTGATCGAGGATGCCTGTCGGGCGATCGACCTCGACGGCTCGCTCGCCCGCGCCTGGCGCGACATGGAGGCCGCGGGGGTCGGGCGCATGGCGAGCGGCACGCTCGGCTGAGCGGCCCGTCACGGCTTGAGCGTCAGCCCGACCACGCGCACGAGACCGTCCGGGTAAGGCTTGAAGCCGTCGAGCTTCGCCGTGTGCGCGATGATGGTCGCCTGGTGGTAGAGGTAGAGGACCGAGCCCTCCGCCAGAAGCTTCGCGGCGACGGGTTCGTAGAGCGCCTTACGTTTCGCCCGATCGCTCACCGTTCGGGCCTCGTCGAGCAGCCGGTCAACCTCCGGGTCCGAGTACTTGCCGTAATTCTGCGGCGCGCCGGTCTTGTGGAAGACGTACAGGTTGCCGTCGGGATCGGTCCGGCCCGACCAGCGCAGGAGGTAGGCTCCGTAGCGACCGGCCTCGGCCTCGTTCAGCGAGGTCGCGAACTCGGTCACGCGGATCTTCAGGTCGAACCCGGCCTCGGCCGCCATGGCCTGGATCACCTCGGCGACCTGCCGGGTCTCGGGGTTGTTCGGCACCATGAGGTCGACGGCGAGCGGCGTCTTCACGCCCGCGTCCCGGAGAAGCGCCTTGGCCTTGGCGATGTCGCGGGCCGGCACCGGAAACTTGGCCTGGTACCAGGGGCTGCGCGGGTTCACCCATTGATTGCCCGCCAGGAAGACGCCGTTGAAGACGACCTCGTTGATCGCGTTGCGATCGATCGCGAGGCTCAGCGCCTGGCGCACCCGCGGGTCCTGGCCGAGCGGGTTCTTGGCGGCCTCGCCGTTCGCGACGTTGATCGTCATCCCCATATAGCCGAGGTCGATCCCGGTCGCGACACGCAGCCGCCGGTCGGACTGGATGTCCGTGATGTCGGTCGCGAGCGCCCGTTCGATGAGGTCGAGCTGGCCCGATTTGAGGTTCGCGAGCCGGACGGTCGAATCGATGATCGGCAGGTAGGTGATGCGCTCGATCGTGACCCGGTCCTTGTCCCAGTAGTCCGGGAAGCGCTCGAGCACGATGCGGTCCTGCTGGATCCGCTCCACGAAGCGGTACGGCCCGGCGCAGACAGGCTTCTGCCCGAACTTGTCGCCCGCCGCCTTCGCGGCCTTGGGCGAGACCATCATGCCGGCGCGATCCGTCAGCTGCGCGATGAGCGGCGCGAAGGGCGACTTCAGGTTCAGCCGTACGGTCAGCGGGTCGACGACGTCGACCGTCTCCATCGCGGCGATCTCCGGACGTCGGAACGAGCCCGGCGCGCTCAGATGCCGCTCGAGCGAGAACTTGACCGCGTCCGCGTCCATCGGCTCGCCGTCGTGGAACTTCACGCTCGGCCGCAGGCGGATCGTGACGGCCTTGCCGTCGGGCGACGTCTCGTAGCCGAGCGCGAGCTGGGGCACGATGTTCGTCTGATCGTCGATGTCGAAGAGCTTGTCGCAGAGGCCGGCGAAGACGATGCGTCCGACATAGGTGCGCGCGAAGGTCGGGTCGAGGACGTCCGGATCTTCCGCGAGCCCGATGCGCAGGTTGGCTTGCGCCAGGGCCGGCGCGGCCGCCGCGAGCGCCATGACCGTCGCGAAGGCCGCCAGGGCCGATCGTGCTGCTGCCATCGTGTCTCGTCTCCGCGTGCCGATGATCGCCGGCTTCCAGGGTCAGCTCCGGATCGTCAAGGCAAGACCGGGGCCTGGTTCCGGACGGGCCACGTCCGCCCTTCGACCGACGCTCATGCCGCCGCGGCTTCGTGCGCCACGAGCCCTTCGATGGCGCGCCTGTCGGCGGTCGAGACCGGGTTGAAGACCACCATCGTCAGACCTTCGGCCTCGGCGATCGGAAAGGCCGCATATTCGAGTGCGAGCGGCCCGGCGATCGGGTGGTGGAGCCGCTTCGTCCCGCTCGCATGCCGGCTGAGATCGTTGTCGGCCCAGAGCCGGCGGAAATCGGCGCTCGTCGCCGCGAGCTCGTCGGCCAGGAGGCCGGCTTGCGGGCAGCCGCCGCTCCGCGCGACGTCCAGCCGAAAGGTCGCCAGGATCATCCGGGCGTTCTCCTCCCAATCGAGCACGGTCCGGCGGACGTCCGGGGCCGAGAACATGCGCCTCAGCGCGTTCCGCTCGCCCGGCGGCAGCGCCGCGTAATCGGACAGGACCGCGGCCGCGGCCGCGTTCCAGGCGACCACGTCCCAGGTCGAGGTCTTCACGATGGCCGGGCAGATCTCCAGCGCGTCGAGGATGCGCTGAATCCGCGGCGAGACGGCTTCCACCGGCCGGTAGCGCACGTCGGGCGGGTGGCCGAGCGCCAGCATATAGAGGTGCTCGCGCTCCGGCTCGGAGAGGAGCAGCCCCTTGCTGATGCGG
>JAFAPJ010000399.1 GCA_019247255.1 Methylobacteriaceae bacterium
CGTGGTTGGCGAAGTGGTTCTTGAGGATCTTGTCCCACATGACCGTGTGGCCGAGCGCCGCCATGTTGCCGGTGATCGAGGTCGCGATGTCTTTCAGCACCGAGCGGCTCTCGCCGAAGGAGCCGAGGATCTCGTCGAGCCGGACGATCTGCTGCTCGGTCTCGCCGAGATGGCGGCGGAGAAGCTGGGCCACCTCGGGATAGTTCTCGAGCCGCTCGAGCTGACGGTTGATGAGCTGGGTCGCCTGCTTTTCGAGCGCGTGCGCGTTCTTCAGCCCGTCGAGGTAGAGATCGATGGCGGCGTCGGACGTCGTCGTGGCGTTAAGCGCTGCGGACATGGGTCTGCTCTCCGTGGTCGGGATTCGCCCGGCCAACGGAAGGCGCCGAGGGGCGTTCCGCAAACCGCGATCACGTCCCGGGAGAGTGCGGCTCCGGACCGAAGCGCGGCGCAGCGCTGTGAAGCTGCGTCCTTTCGTGCCCGTCCGGATAGGCGCGACGCCGAGAAGCGTGGGCGTCACGCTCCCTCGAAAGGGTGATTTCGCTGCCCCAAGCGGGGCATAAGCCGACGGTAGCTCCACGCCATTGACGAAGGGACAGCTCATGTCTCGCTTCACTTGGGCGATCGCCGTCGTCTGCCTTTGCGTCCTCGGGCCGATCGGCGTGATCGCTGGCCTACGGGCGCTGCCGCCTGAGATTTTGGCGGTGGCCAAGGACTTCCAGACCCTGATCGGGGCATCCGTCGCACTCGGCGCCGCCGTCATCGCATTCACCAACGTCGGCCTGCAGATCACGGCGGCGCGGCGCCAGGAAGAGGAGAAACGGCGCTTCGAGCAGCTTCAAACGGCGAGCGCCTTGAGCGGCGAACTCAAGGCTTTCGCAGCCGTCGCGACAGGCCGCAACATGGTCGCCTATTACGAGCAGAACGCGGCTCATGTGCGCCAGAGCGGTCGTTTCGCGTTCTGGTCACTCGCCTTGTCCAGCGAGTACGACCGCGTGTTCCGGGCCGTGGGGGACGGGATCGGCAGACTTCCCGGAGACCTGCCCGAGCAAGTGGTCGGAGCCTATGCGCAGATCACGAGCGTCTTCGACCGCATGAAGGCGGCTGAGCGCGGCGACTACAACGGCCTGGGCGGGGACGCGGCGGTGACGATCCTGACCGTCCTGGCGGCGGAGGCCGACGCGGCCATCAAGCTCGCGACCCGTTCGGCGCAACTCCTCGACGCGAGCCGTCGGGCGGCCTGACGTACCTCGTCAGGCAACCTGCCGCCGCTCGGACAAGAAGATCCCCATGCGCTCGAGAGCGCGCGCGATGTTCTCCTCCGAATTCGCGTAGGAGACCCGGATGTAGCCCTCGCCGTGGATGCCGAAATCCGGCCCGCCGATCGTCGCGACCCCGGCATTCTCGAGGAGCGCGGAGGCGAGCGCCTTCGCGCCCCAGCCCGTGCGGCTGACGTTCGGGAAGGCGTAGAAGGCGCCGTCCGGCAGGATGCAGGACACGCCGGGGAGGCGGTTCAGGCCCTCGACGACGAGCCCGCGGCGGCGCTCGAATGCCGCCATCATGGCGGCGACCGCGTCCTGCGGCCCGTTGAGCGCGGCGACGCCCGCCCATTGCGTCGGCGCGTTGACGCAGGAGAACGAGTTCACCGCGAGCTTGCGGGCGAGGTCATAGAGCGGCTTCGGCCAGACGGACCAGCCGAGCCGCCAGCCGGTCATGGCGTAGGTCTTCGAGGCGCCGTCCAGATGGATGAGCCGGTCGCGGATCTCGGGGTAGCCGAGGAGCGAGACGTGCGCGGCCCCGCCATAAGTCATCGCGCCGTAGATCTCGTCGGACAGGACCGCGACGTCCGGATGTCGGGCGAGCCCGGCCACGAGCGCGTCGATCTCGGCCTTCGGGGTCACGCCGCCCGTCGGGTTCGCCGGGGAGTTGAGGATGAGGAGCCGGGTCCGGGGCGTGATGAGCGCCAGCGTCTCGGCGGCCGAGAACGCGAAGCCGTTCGCTTCCCGGATGGGCACGGGCACGGGCGTCGCGCCCGTGTACTCGATCATGGAGCGGTAGATCGGGAAGCCGGGATCCGGGTACAGGATCTCGGCGCCGGGCTCGCCGAACATGAGGATCGCGGCGAACATCGTGACCTTGCCCCCCGGCATCACCATGACGAGGTCGGGCGAGACCTCGACGCCGTAGCGGCGGTGCAGATCGGCCGCGACCGCCTCGCGCAGAGGCCCGATGCCGGTCGCCGGCGTGTAGCCGTGGTGGCCGTCCCGCAGGGCCTTCGCGGCCGCCTCGACGATATGGGTGGGCGTCGCGAAATCCGGCTGGCCGATCCCGAGATTGACGATGTCGCGACCCTCGGCCGCGAGCGCGGTCGCGCGCGCCAGGACCGCGAAGGCGTTCTCCTCGCCGATGCGGGCGAAGTTCGGGACCGTGTGAAGCATGGCGCGCCCTCCCGCGGGCTCTCCGGCCCGCTCCCCCGCCCCGTATGGCGGAAAGGCGCGCCGGTGAACAAGCGGCTTCGGCGGGACGCTGGCGCGTCAGGCCGCCTGGCGCTCCGTCGGGCGGTCGAGCTCGGCCAGGAGCGAGCGGCGGCGCTCGGCCGCCTCGCGCATCGCCCGCTCCTTCACCGGTCCGAAGCCCCGGATGCCATGCGGCAGGCCGGCGATCGCCGCGACGGTGTCCGCGGTCGCGGGTGAAAGGCCAGGGAGGAGCCCGCGCAGCGTCGCCTCGTATTCCGCCACGAGCCCCCGCTCGGCGCGACGCTCGGCCGTGTAGCCGAAGAGGTCGAAAGCCGTGCCGCGCAGGCGCTTGCCCCGCGCGAGGAGCCGAAAAGCCGGCATGATCCAGGGCCCGAAGCGCATCTTCCGGGGCTCCGTCTCGCCCGGCCGCGGGCGGGACAGGAGCGGCGGGGCGAGGTGAAAGGCGAGCCGCGGCGCGCCCTCGAAGCGCTCGGCGAGGCTCCGCTCGAAGGTCCCGTCCGTGTAGAGCCTGGCGACCTCGTACTCGTCCTTGTAGG
>JAFAPJ010000226.1 GCA_019247255.1 Methylobacteriaceae bacterium
CGTTTCGCCGCTGACCTCGGTCCCCTTCGCGGTCGCGGCGAGCACGGTATCGCTGATCGCCGCCCCGGGCATGGCGTCGGCGCCGCTCCCGGCCGGCGAGCCCGGGGGCGTCGCCTGGCGCGTCACGTCGCCCGTGTTCCAGAGGACCAGCGTGAACGGGACGGCGACCTGCTTCTCGCCGGCCCCGAGGAAGCCGCCCACGCCCAACACGACCGCCGCGACCTTGCCGTCGCGGCCGACCACCAGGTCCTCGATCCGGCCGATCGTGCGATGCTCCAGACCGAAAACGCCGAGACCCTTGATCTCGGTGAAGCGAAGCGCGTTCGGCTCCTCGGCCACGAAGGGGCTTTCGGCTCTCGCGATCCCCGTCCAGAGGAGGGCCGAGGCAATGATCGCGGCGCCGCCGCCGAGCCGTCGAACCATGGTGCGTTCCTCACGTCGAAGGACGCAACGGCGGGGCTCCGCACAGGTTTCGCCGCACGCCGCAATCGGCGCTTGAGCAAAGGCCGGGCACATGGCGCTTCTTGCGTCACCCGGCCGGCGCGCCTGCCTCGGTCCGGCGCTTGCAGGCCGCCGCGGCCTCTGGATGATGGGGCCCGACCTCACGGGAGGCCCAAATCAAAATGCCGCGCCTCGCGACCTTCCTGTCGCTCCTCGGCGACGTACCCGCGATCTCCGATCCGATCACGGTGCGCCGCAAGAGCCGGGACATGACGGCCCAGTTCAGCCCGATCATGCGGCGCGAGCTGAAGGACCGCGTGGCGGAGGTCATCGTCGAGCCGCGCGACGAGGCGGAGCTCCGCCGCGCCGCGTCCGCCGCCGCTCGGGCCGGAATGCCCGTGATGCTTCGGGGCGGCGGCACGGCGAATTTCGGCCAGGGCATTCCGCTGAACGGCGGCGCCGTCATCGACATGACGAGATTCGACCGCATTCTCGCAGTCGGGGGTGGCCGCACGCGGGTCGAGGCCGGCGCTCGGATCGCCGCCATCGACGACCACCTGCGCGAGCGCGGCTTCGAGCTGCGGATGCACCCGTCCACGAAGCGGGCCGCGACCATCGGGGGATTCGTCGGCGGCGGGCATGCAGGCGTCGGCAGCTGCGCCTACGGCATCCTTCGCGACCGCGGCAACCTGCTCGGCCTGAAGATGCTCAGCCTCGAGGCGGAGCCGAGAATGGTGGAGCTCCGCGGACCCGAGGTGAACCTCGTCCACCACGCCTACGGCACGAACGGGATCATCACCGAGGTCGAGCTGCCGCTCGCGCCGGCCTGGCCCTGGATCGAAGCGGTCGTGGCATTTCCGGGTCTCATGCCGGCGGCCCGCTTCGCCCATCTTCTCGCCGGGTCCGACGGCATCGCCAAGAAGCTGATCTCCGTCCTCGGGCCGCCGATCCCGGAGCTGATCGAGGACCTGGCGCCCCTCGCGCCGAGCGGGGCGGCGCTGGTGCTCTGCATGGTGGCCGAGCCGGGACTGGACGGCTTCCGATCGCTCGCGGGGAAGATGGGCGGCGAGGTGGTCACGGAAGCCCCCGAGGGCGCGGGCCCGTACCACGCCCCCATCTACGAGTTCTCGTGGGGACACACGCGGCTCAACATCAACCGCCGCGATCCGGGCATCATCTCCAATATCGGGCTTCTCAGCGGCTCCGGCCTCCTCGACGGCGTGGAGCTGCTCGGTCGGCGCTTCGCGCGCGAGTACGGCGTGCACATCGAGGTGAAGCGGATCGACGGCGAGATCGCCTTCCAGGCCATGCCTCTGTTCCGCTTCCAGGATGAGGACGGGGTTGCGGCCGTGATGCGCGGCATGGCCGAGGACGGCGCGGTGATCGCGAACAACCATACCTTCCGGGTGAAGGAGGGCGGCATGAAGCCGGTCGAGAGCGAGGACGTCGCCTTCAAGCGGCGTATGGACCCGCACGGGCTCATGAATCCGGGCAAGATGAGCGTGGCCGAGAAGGCGGACGCCGAGCCCGAGAGCGCCGGCGCCGCGCTCCCGAGCACCGGGTGGCGCTACCGGGACGCCAAGGCGTCCTGACACGAGGAGGTCGCATGTCGAGCCTGTCGCGTCGTACGATCCTGGCCGGAGGCGCCGCCGCGCTCGCGGCCAGCTCACGTCCGGCCCGCGCCACCGCCGCGCTCGACAAGGTGGTCTACCAGGCCTCCTGGCTTCCTCAGGCCGAACAGGGCGGCTTTCACCAGGCGGTCGCGACCGGGATCTATCGCGAGCACGGCCTCGAGGTGGAGGTGCGCAAAGGCGGTCCGCAGGTCGACGTCAACGCTCTCTTCCTGGCGAGCCGGGTCGATTTCGTCGAAGCGCCGGGCTTCACGGTCCTCAACTACGTGGCGGAGCGGCTGCCCGGCATCGCGGTCGCGGCGGTCTTTCAGAAGGACCCCCGCATCCTCGTTTCCCATCGGGGCGTCGGCAACGACACGCTGGAGGATCTGAAGGGGAAGCCGATCCTGGTCGCGACGGCTGGACGGCAGACCTACTGGCAATGGCTGAAGGCTCGCTACGGCTACGGCGACGACCAGATCCGGCCCTATACGTTCAACATGGCCCCGTTCCTGGCCGACACGCGCGTGTCGATGCAGGGGCTCATCACGAGCGAGCCGCTGGACCTGAAGCGATCGGGCGTGGACGCCGTGATCCACTTCCTGGCCGACCAGGGCTTCGGCAACTATCAGTCGACGATCGTGGCGGCCCCGAAGACGGTGAGCGAGAAGCCCGACCTCGTGCAGCGCTTCGTGGACGCCACCATTAAGGGCTGGGCAAGCTACCTGAGCGGCGATCCGGGGCCGGGCAACGCGCTGATCAAGGCCGCGAACCCCGACATGCCGGACGAGAAGATCGCTTATGCGATCGCGACCATGAAGGAGCGCGGGCTCGTGGACGGCGGGGACGCCCGAACGCTCGGGATCGGCTGCATGACGGAGGCTCGCTGGGCGGGCTTCTACGCCGACATGGTGAAGGCCGGCGCTCAGCCGGCCGGGCTCGACGTCGCCGCCGGCTACACGACGCGCTTCGTCAACAAGAAGGTCGGATAGCGGCGGGCGTCCGCTCGCCCGCTCGGGGTTGCGCCGCCCGAGCGATGGGCGCAAACGGCCGATCCATGACCGAACGGATGAACGTGGACGGGCGTTGGCTCGACGAGCTGTCGCGCTGGGTGTCGCTCGAGAGCCCGACGGGCGACGCGGGCGCCGTCAACCGCATGATGGATCTCGTGGCGGCCGAGGCCGAGGAGGCCGGCATCGCGGCGGAGCGCGTACCGGGCCGGGACGGGCTCGGCGACAGCGTGCTCCTGCGCGCCGGACCGCGGACGGACGCGCCCGCGATCCTCGTCCTGTCGCATCTCGACACCGTCCATCCGGTCGGCACGCTGGCCGACCTCCCGGTGAGGCGGGAGGGCGACCGGCTGTACGGCCCGGGAATCTACGACATGAAAGGCGGCGCGTATCTCGCGCTCCAGGCCTTCAAGGCGGTGGCGCGCTCGGGCGACGCGGCGCGCCCGATGGCGTACCTGTTCACGCCGGACGAGGAGATCGGCTCGCCGACGACCCGAGGCCTCATCGAGGACCTCGCCCGCAATGCCGCTTTCGCGCTCGTGACGGAGCCGGCGCGGGACGGCGGCAAGGTCGTCACCTCGCGCAAGGGCGTCGGCCGCTTCGACGTTCGGATCGAGGGTCGTCCGGCCCATTCGGGCTCGCGCCACCCGGACGGACGCAGCGCCATCCGCGAGGCGTCGCTCCAGATCACGTCGATCGAGGGCATGACGGATTACGCGAGAGGGGTGACCACGACCGTCGGCACGATCTCGGGCGGGACCGCGCAAAACGTGATCCCGCAGCATTGCCGCTTCTCCGTCGACCTCCGGGTCGCGACCGCCCAGGACGGCGAGGAGTTCGCGCGCCGGATCCTCGCCCTCGCGCCGGTCGGGCCGGACATCCGGGTCACGGTCACGGGCGGCATGAACCGTCCGCCCTACGAGCGGACCGACGCGAACGCCGCCCTCTACGAGCGGGCGCGCGCCCTCGCGGACGGCCTCGGCTTCGCGCTGGGCGAGGTGCCGCGCACGGGCGGCGGCTCGGACGGGAACTTCACGGCGGCGCTCGGCGTGCCGACGCTCGACGGGCTCGGCATCGACGGCGACGGCGCGCACACGCTCGCGGAATACGCGCTCGTCTCATCCATCGCGCCCCGCGCCGACCTGATGGCCGGGCTGCTCAGGACGTTGCGGTGAGACTCCCGGGATCCGACCGGCGACGCGTCACGTTCGGACACCCGCGGCGATGGGATTTCAATGGGACCCGGTCAAGGACGCGGCCAATCAGGCGAAGCACCATCTGAGTTTTCGGCAGGCGGCCGAGATCTT
>JAFAPJ010000419.1 GCA_019247255.1 Methylobacteriaceae bacterium
AGCCCGATGTCGCGCTGGGCCATGGCGAAGCGGGTGACCGAATCCATGAGGCAGAGCACCGCGAGCCCCTGGTCGCGAAAATACTCGGCCAGCGCCAGCGTGAGATAGGCCGCGTTGCGGCGCATCAGCGAGGGCTCGTCCGAGGTCGCCACAACCACGACCGAGCGGGCGAGGCCCTCCGGCCCGAGGTCGTCCTGGAGGAATTCCTGCACCTCGCGGCCGCGCTCGCCGACGAGCCCGATCACCGCGACGTCGGCCCGCGTGAAGCGCGCCATCATGGACAGCAGCACGGACTTGCCGACTCCCGAGCCGGCGAAGATGCCCATGCGCTGGCCCTGCGCGACCGTCAGGAAGGTGTTGATCGCCCGGATCCCGAGATCGAGCGGATCGCCGACGCGCCGGCGCGAATGGGCGGGAGGCGGGTCGGCGCGAAACGGGTAGGGGAGGTCGCCCGCGGGAAGCGGCCCGCCGCCGTCGACCGGCCGGCCGAGCGCGTCGACGACGCGGCCGAGCCAGGCCCGCGAAGGGCGCACGGACGCCGCGCGGCTGACACGCGCTTCGCAGCCTCGCCGAACTCCTTCAAGGGAACCGAAGGGCATCGCGAGCGCCCGATCGCCCGAAAAGCCGATCACCTCGCAGGGGATCGCCGCGCCGAGCCCCGTCGCGACCTCGAGCCGGCCGCCGACCTGCATGGCCGCGACCGGGCCCGCGACCTCGACCAGGAGCCCCCGCACGGCGGCCACCCGACCGTAAACGTCGACGGGGTCCACGTCCGCGAGGCCGGCGGTCGCCCGGGCGAGCCGCCCGCTCTCGTTCGCCGCCATGGTCACCCGCCGTAAACCCCTTGTTTACCCGACCCCTTAACACTGTCCCGGTCGCGTCTCGGCGCTCGAACGGGTGGCGGGGCGAAGCGCCGGACCATCCGAGCGCAACCCGGGCAGCGGGGCAAGCCTGGTTTCGGCGAGTTCTTTTGCTTCTCGAAGCCCAAGGACTCTTGCGCGCCGGAATCAGCGTTTGTTAACCAACGCTCCGTAGCGTTGCGAATCAGGTGGGCGGCACGTCCGGGGCAGGGCCGCTCAGGACGACGCCGCCTGAAGTCCGGCAGCCGTGGGGCCGGGGCTGGGGATTCAAATGCGCGTATTGCTTGTCGAAGACGATAGCGCCACGGCACGCAGCATCGAGCTGATGCTGAAGTCGGAGAACTTCAACGTCTACACGACGGACCTCGGGGAAGAGGGAATCGACCTCGGCAAACTCTACGACTACGACATCATCCTCCTGGATCTCAACCTGCCCGACATGTCGGGCTACGAGGTTCTCCGCACGCTCCGCGTCGCCAAGGTGAAGACGCCCATCCTGATCCTGTCCGGCATGGCGGGGATCGAGGACAAGGTGAAGGGGCTCGGCTTCGGGGCCGACGACTACCTGACGAAGCCCTTCCACAAGGACGAGCTCGTCGCCCGCATCCACGCGATCGTGCGCCGCTCGAAGGGCCACGCCCAATCGGTCATCACGACGGGCGACCTCGTGGTCAATCTCGACACGAAGACCGTCGAGGTGACGGGCTCGCGCGTCCACCTCACCGGCAAGGAGTACCAGATGCTGGAACTCCTCTCGCTGCGAAAGGGCACGACGCTGACGAAGGAGATGTTCCTCAACCATCTCTACGGCGGCATGGACGAGCCCGAGCTGAAGATCATCGACGTCTTCATCTGCAAGCTGCGCAAGAAGCTCGCGAACGCCAGCCAGGGCAAGAACTACATCGAGACGGTGTGGGGCCGCGGCTACGTCCTGCGCGAGCCGAGCGAGCTCGACGAGCGTATCCCGGCCTGAGGCCGGGCTTCTCGGCGCGCCTCCCGCGCCCTTGGGTCGCGGGCGGTCCCGTTCGCCCCATTCCGCGCACAATCCCTCAGCTTTCCCTTTACCCGGCGGCAAGGCGCACCTTGCACCGTCCGGGCTGAGGAGCTTGCGGCATGGCCGATTACGAACTCAATGGTCCGCACTGGACCCACGCGACCATCACCTGGTCGATCGATTCCACGATCCCGGCGAATGAGGCCGGCGACATCTCGACCGCCTTCGCGCGCTGGGCGTCGGTCGCCAACCTGCACTTTAACCAGGTCGCCGCCGGGACGAACGCGGATATCGAGTTCAGCCAGCGCTCCATCGACGGCGCGAACAAGACCCTCGGCCAGACGACGTGGAGCTATTCCGGCACGAGCCTGACCGGGGCGGACGTCGTGTTCGACCAGGACGAGGGTTGGAGCGGCCAGGGGAGCGCCCTCGCGAGCCGGTCTGGCGCGAGCTTCACGGTCACGGCGCTCCACGAGATCGGGCACGCGCTCGGGCTCGGCCATTACAACGCCAGCCCGGCCGTCATGAACGCCGTCATCTCGAGCGCGGTCCAGGACCTCACAGCCTCCGACATCCACGGCATCCAGGCGCTCTACGGCGCGCCCCCTACGCCCGCCGTGGCCAGCGCGCCGACGGCGAACCCGTACGCGAACGCGCTCACCGGCCCGGCCTCGAGCTTCACCCACGGCTCGTTCGATCCGACCTATTACCTCGCCAAGAACCCCGACGTGGCGGCCGCGGCGGGCGCGGACGGCGCCGCCTTCGCCTGGTACCATTACTCGACCTACGGTTGGCACGAGGGCCGCAACCCGAACGCCGTCTTCGACACGCGCGCCTATCTCGCGACCTACGGGGACGTACGCTCGGCGGGTCTCGAGCCGCTGCAGCATTATGACGATTTTGGCTGGCACGAGGGTCGCGATCCGGCCGCCGGCTTCGATACGCGTGCCTATCTCGCGCACAATCCGGACGTGGCGGCGGCGGGTCTCGACCCGCTCCAGCATTTCCTGGCCTACGGCATCCACGAGGGCCGGCTGCCCTACGGCGACGGCGTTCTGTTCGCCTGAGCCGAACGAGCGCGGAATCCGGGGAGGAGCTCGATGGCCGAGATCGAGTCCTCGCCCGACGCGGCTCGGCTCATCGACGCCAAGATCGCCGCTTTGGGCGATTGGCGAGGCGAGATCCTCGCGCGGATGCGCACGCTGATCCGGCACGCCGATCCCGAAGTGACCGAGGACGTGAAGTGGCGCAAGCCGTCCAACGGCATGTCCGGCGTGCCCGTTTGGGAGCGGTCGGGCCTGATCTGCACGGGCGAGGTCTACAAGAGCTACGTGAAGCTGACCTTTGCGAAGGGGGCGGCGCTCCCCGACCCGCGCGGGCTGTTCAACGCCAGCCTTGACGGAGCGACGCGCCGGGCGATCGACATCCGCGAGGGCGAGACCGTCGACGATGCGGCCTTCATGGCCCTCGTCAGGGCGGCCGTCGCGGCGAACCTGTCCAGGGCGCGCAAGTAGAAACGCTCGCGAGGGCCGCGTCCCTCACACGACCGAGGCCGGATCCGTGTTCGCCCCGCAGAGCAGCACGCCGACGCGCTCGCCCGCCTGCGGCGCGTAGCGGCCGGCAACGAGCGCGGCGAGCGCCGCCGCGCCGCCCGGCTCCGCCACGATCCTGAGCCGGTCCCAGAGGAGGCGCTGCGCCGCCCGGATCGCCTCGTCGGGGACCAGCACAGCTTCGGCCACGTAGGCCTGCGCGATCGGGAACATGAGCGCGCCGACCTGGCGGGGCGCGAGCGAATCGGCCGCGACCCCGCCCGCCGGCGCGTCGACTGGGCGGCCGGCCTTCAGCGCGTCGTGAAGGGTCGGGGCGAGCTCGGGCTCGACCGCCACGACCTTCACCCGGCCGCCGCACCACGCGGCGACGCCGCCGATGAGGCCCCCGCCGCCGACCGCGACCAGGACGGTGTCGAGCTCGGGCGCCTGCGCCTCCCATTCGAGCCCGACCGTGCCCTGGCCGAGAAGCGTCGCGGGATCGTCGTAGGCGTGGATCGCGAGCGCCCCGGTGCGGGCGACATGCCTCTCGCTCGCCGCGAGCGCGTCGGCGTAGCGGTCGCCGCCGATCACGAGCTCGGCCCCGTAGGCGCGGATGCGCGCGACCTTGGCGGGCGAGGAGACCGACGGCACGAAGATCGTCGCGCGATGGCCGAGCCGACCGGCCGCGTAGGCGACAGCCGCGCCGTGATTGCCGCCCGAGGCCGCGACCACGCCCGACGCCGGCACCTCGCGGGTGAGCAAGTTCGCGAAGGCGCCCCGGGCCTTGAACGATCCCGAATGCTGCAGCAGCTCGAGCTTCAGGCTGAGCGGCCCGGCGGCGAGCCCGAGCTCCGCGCCGTCGATCGTGATTGCGGGGGTGCGCCGGACATGGGGACGGATCAGCGGCTCCGCGCGCTCGATCCCGTCCCGGTCGATCCCCGGGGGCAGCGTCGCGCTCATGGGACGAACTCCTCCGCCGAGTAGCCCTGCAGGTAGAGGAGGGCCGTGAGGTCGCCGTGGTCGATCCGGGCCGCCGCCGCGGCCGCGACCGCCGGCTTCGCCCGGAACGCGACGCCGAGCCCGGCTTCGCCCAGCATGGCGAGGTCGTTCGCGCCGTCCCCGACCGCGAGGGTCTCGGCCGGCTGCAGGCCAAGGCGCGTGCGCAGCTCGAGGAGCGCGTCGCGCTTTGCCTCGCGCCCCAGGATCGGCTCGGCCACGTGGCCGTCGAGGCGATCCATGACGATCCCGAGCCGGTTCGCCCGATGCTCGTCGAAGCCGAGCGTGGTGGCGATCGGCCCCGTGAACAGGGTGAAGCCGCCCGAGACCAGGCAGGTATAGGCGCCGTTCGCCCGCATGCTCGCGACGAGCGTCCGTCCGCCCGGCGTCAAACGGATGCGCTCGGCGATGATCCCGTCGACCACGGACACGGGCAGGCCACGCAGCAGCGCGACGCGCTCGCGGAGCGCGGGCTCGAAGGCGATCTCGCCCCGCATCGCCCGCTCGGTCACGGCGGCCACTTGCGGCTTCAGGCCGACGAGATCCGCGAGCTCGTCGATGCATTCCTGCTCGATCATCGTCGAGTCCATGTCGGCCAGGAACAGCCGCTTGCGCCGGCCCTCCGCGGGCTGAACCACGAGGTCCAGGGGCTCGCTCGCGATCCGGTCGCGCAGCCGCATGACGGCCTCGTCCGGGGACGGCGCCCCGATCGCGATCTCTACCGCGACCCCCGGCGACAGGACGCGCGCTGCGCCGCCGAGGGCGGCTTCGGCCTCCGCCACGAGGGCGGGCGTGATGGACGGGCGCGCCGGGTTTGCTATCAGCGTTGCGACGAGCGGCGGGGGAGGAGCCACGGCTTCGGCCCTGGGCGCGCGGGCGGAGATTGGCGGGAGGATGGAGGAGGTCGGCGCGGCGATCCTCATCGCAGGGCCGACCGCCTCGGGCAAGTCCGCGCTCGCGCTGGCCCTGGCCGAGCGGCACGGCGGGACGGTGGTCAACGCGGATTCGATGCAGGTCTACCGCGACCTGCGGATCCTGACGGCGCGCCCAAGCGAGCAGGACCTCGCCCGCGCCCCGCACCGGCTCGACGGCCATGTCGACGGCGCGGTCAACTACTCGGTCGCGCGCTACCTCGACGATGCGGCCGCTGCGCTCGCCGCCATCGAACGGGCCGGGCGCGTGCCGGTCTTCGCGGGCGGCACCGGTCTCTACTTCAAGGCGCTCGTCGAGGGCCTGTCCGACGTGCCGGCCGTCCCGGAGGCGGTCCGCGCGGAGGTCCGGTCGCGCTGGGCCGCGAGCTCGACGCCCGCCCTCCATGCCGAGCTCGCCCGGTTGGACCCGGGCGGCGCCGCACGGCTGCGCCCCACCGACACGCTGCGCGTGCTGCGGGCGCTCGAGGTGCGGCTCGCGACCGGCCGCTCGCTCCTCTCCTTCCGGGACGCGCGGCGTCCGGGCCCGCTCGCGGGACGCCGCCTGACGAGGCTTCGCCTCGCACCGGACCTTCTGCAGCTTCGCGCCCGCATCGATCGGCGCTTCGTGCGCATGATCGAGGACGGCGCGCTGGGTGAGGTGGCGCGGCTCGGCGCGCGCGGGCTCGACCCGGCGCTTCCGATCATGCGGGCGCACGGGGTGCCGGCGCTCCTCGCGCATCTGAGGGGCGAGATCAGCCTCGAGGAGGCGGTCGCGCGCGGCCAGGCCGACACGCGTGCCTACGCGAAGCGCCAGTTCACCTGGGCCCGCGGCCAGATGGCGGATTGGACCGTGGTCGACCCGGACGGCCGACCCGTCGAGCCTTAACGGGCCGGCACGTTCTGCTGAGCCGCCCGGTCCCTCTTGTTCGCCTGGT
>JAFAPJ010000586.1 GCA_019247255.1 Methylobacteriaceae bacterium
CGGGCGAACGCGCCTCCGCCAATCTCGCTCATGATTGCGTGCATGCTGAGGCCCTGACTTGGGCACGACGGTAAGAGGACGTTGTTAAGTGGGCGCTAAGAGCCGGACATGGGTTTGGCGAACAAGCATCGATTGATCGCGGGAGCCTTTGCGATCCTGGATGGCGTCCGTGCTGATCGTTGGCTCGGTCCGATCGCCCGCGGCTGCGGCGTCGCGCTCATGTTCCACCACGTTCGGCCGGAGCGACCCGACGCCTTTCGTCCGAATGCGCTCCTCGAGGTCACCCCCGGCTACCTCGATCTTGTTCTGCAGATCCTGCGCCAGTCCGGGATCGGGGTCATCGCACTCGACGAGGTCCCGTCGCGGCTCGCCGCGGGAGGGCCGCCCTTCGCGGTCCTGACCTTCGACGACGGATTGCGGGACAATCTCGAGCACGCCCTTCCCATCCTCGAGCGGCACGGCGCGCCCTGGACGCTCTTCATCACGACCGACTACGCGAACGGCACCGGACGGCTGTGGTGGATCGAGCTCGAGGAGATCCTGCGCCGCGCGGACGCGCTGGAATTGCGGGGCGAGGACGGCAGGCTCCGCCGATGGCCTGCCCGCGACGCGGCCGAGAAGAACGAGGCGTTCGGGGGCATCTACGCGGATCTCCGGGCCGGCCCCGAATCGCGGCTCCGGGACACGCTCGCGGCCTGGGGCGATGAAGTCGGGCTCGACCGCGACGCGCTCGTGCGATCGCTCTGCATGGGCTGGGATGAGCTGCGCGCTCTCGCGGCCCGCCCGGGCGTGACGATCGGCGCCCATACGCTCACCCATCCGATGCTGGCCAAGCACCCGGCGGAGGTCGCGCGCCGCGAGATGGCGGAAAGCCGCGCCATCCTCGAAGCGCGGCTCGGGACCTCCGTCCGGCACCTCGCCTATCCGGTCGGCGACCCGGGCTCGGCGGGGCCGCGCGAATTCGCGCTCGCGCGCGATCTCGGCTTCGTCACCGCCGTCACGACGCGTCCGGGCCACCTCTTCCGCGAGCATCGGGCGCATCTGACCGCGCTCCCGCGCGTCTCGATCAACGGGCTTCACCAGAGCGAGGCGGCGCTCCGCGCGCTGCTCTCCGGCGTGCCGTTCCTGCTCTGGAATCGCGGACGGCGCCTTCGCGTCGCCTGACCTTACGCGCGACGCTTCCCGACCGTCCGGCGCGCCCGGAAGGGACCGGGGCCCGGCTTGTCCTTCGCTGCGTCCTCGCCTCGCTCCTGCAGGGCGCGGCGGAACTCGTCGCGTCGCTCGTGAATCGACGCGATGACCGGACCCATCGGAACGCCGAGATCCACGAGCACGGCCTCGGACAGCTGCAGGCTCGCCTCGATCGTCTCGGGGACGGCGTCGTTCACGCCGAGCCGGTAGAGGTCGCGCGCATGGCGGGCATCGCGGGCGCGCGCCACGATCGTGAGGTCCGGACGCACGAGGCGTGTCTCGGCGACGATCGCCTGGACTGCGGCCGGACTGTCGAGCGTCACGACGAGCGCCCGGGCCGTGTCGAGCCCGCAGGCCGCGAGAAAGCCGGACGCGGTCGGATCGCCGACATAGACCGGCTTCCCGGCGCGCCGCTTCGCCGCGACGAGCGACGGATCGGCATCGATCGCGAGATACGGGATCGCGTGGCGCTCCAGCATCTCGGCGACGAGCTGGCCGACGCGGCCGAAGCCCGCCACGATCACGGCGCCCGAGGTCTCGGGCGGCGGCTCCGGCGCAACCGCGGCCGGGTCGGCCCGCGCGAGGCGGAGCCCGAGCCGGCGGCCGAGCCGCGCGAGGAGAGGCAGCGCCACCATCGTGACGGTCGTGACAAGGAGCAGCGCCTGGCCGATATCGCGCGGCACGAGCCCTCCCGCCATCGCGGCGCCGAGCAGGACGAAGGCGAATTCGCCGCCCGCGCCGAGGAGGAGCCCCATCTCGAGCCCGACGCGTCGCGGCAGCCCGAACAGGCGGGCAAGTCCCGCGATTACGGCGGCCTTAAGGGCGACCACGGCAACGGCCCCGAGGAGGATCAGGACGGGCGCCGCCGCGATCGCCCCCAGATCGAGGCCCATTCCGACCGACAGGAAGAACACGCCCAGAAGCAGGCCCTTGAAGGGCTCGACCGTCGCCTCGATCGCCCGGCGGTATTCCGTCTCCGCGAGGAGCAGCCCCGCCAGGAACGCCCCGAGCGCCATCGAGAGCCCGGCCTTCGCGGCGAGGATCGCGGTCGCGAGCACGACGAGGAGACAGGCCGCGACGAAGAGCTCGGGGCTGCGCGTCTGAGCGACGAGCTGGAACAGGGGCCGCAGCGCGACGCGGCCGAGTCCGATGATGATCACGATCGCGAAGGCGGCCTGCGAGATCGCGAACAGGAACTCGGCGGTGAGGCTCTCGCCCGGCTGCGCGGCCCCGAGCGCCAGGACGGTGAATAGGATCGGCGCGACCGCGAGGTCCTGAAACAGGAGGACGGAGAAGCTCGCGCGGCCCGTCGGTGTGTTGAGCCGGCGCTGCTCGGCGAGGATCGGGATCACGATCGCGGTGGACGAGAGTGCGAGCGCGATGCCCGCGATCGCAGCGACCGGGGGTGGGAGCCCGGCGGCGAGGGCGAGCGCGCCGATGAGAGCCGCCGACAGCAGCACCTGCGCGGTCCCGAGGCCGAACACGAGGCGGCGTAGCGTGCGCAGCCGCTCGAAGGAGAGCTCGATCCCGATCGCGAACAGGAGGAACACCACGCCGAATTCGGCGACAGAGCCGATCTCGTCCGCCTTGCCGAGGCTCAGCGCTTCGAGCCAGGGAAGCTCGCCGCGCCAGCGCCCGATCCCGTGCGGCCCGAGCAGCGCACCGGCTCCGATGAAGCCGAGGACCGGGCTCACCTTCAGCCGCGAGAACAGCGGCACGACGATGCCGGCCGTGCCGAGGAACAGCATGGCCTCTTTGTAGGTGCCGACGTCGACCGGCCCGGCCATGAACCCTCCAGCGCGCCGGGTTCGCCGCCGCAGCGTCCCGTGCTTGTTCGGCGCGAGCCGCCCCCCTACAAGGCGGCATCTCCCGACAGCCGGAACCTCGCATGCGCTTCGAAGGCACGACAACCTATGTCGCCACCGAGGACCTCAAGGTCGCGGTCAACGCCGCGATCGTGCTCGAGCGGCCGTTGCTCGTGAAAGGCGAGCCCGGAACGGGAAAGACCGTGCTCGCCGAGGAGATCGCGAAGGCGCTCGGAGCCGAGCTCCTCACCTGGCACGTGAAGTCGACCACCAAAGCGCAGCAGGGACTTTACGAATACGACGCCGTCTCGCGCCTGCGCGACTCGCAGCTCGGCGATCCCCGCGTCTCGGACATCCGCAACTACATCCGCCGGGGCAAGCTCTGGGACGCCTTCGCGGCCGAAACCCGCCCCGTGCTCCTCATCGACGAGATCGACAAGGCCGATATCGAGTTCCCGAACGACCTGCTGCTCGAGCTCGACCGGATGGAGTTCCACGTCTACGAGACGGGCGAGACGGTCCGGGCCGTGCGGCGGCCGATCGTCATCATCACCTCGAACAACGAGAAGGAGCTGCCCGACGCCTTCCTGCGGCGCTGCTTCTTCCACTACATCCGCTTTCCCGACCGCGACACGATGACCGACATCGTCGAGGTTCATTACCCCGGCATCAAGAAGCGGCTCGTCGAGGAGGCGCTCCGGATCTTCTTCGAGGTGCGCGACGTGCCGGGCCTGAAGAAGAAGCCGTCGACCTCCGAGCTCATCGATTGGCTGAAGCTCCTCATGTCGGAGGAGATCGGCCCCGAGCAGCTGCGCGAACGCGATCCGCGCAAGCTCATCCCGCCGCTGCATGGCGCCCTCCTCAAGAACGAGCAGGACGTCAGCCTTTTCGAGAAGCTGGCCTTCATGGCGCGACGCGAGGCCCGCTGAGGGCAGGGGGATGGCAGGCGCGAGCGAGACCGTTCCACCGCGGGTGGCGGTCGTCGGCTGCGGCCGCTGGGGCCGCAACCATGTGCGCAACCATGCCGAGCTCGGCTCGCTCGCGGCGGTCGTGGATCACCATCCGGATCGCGCGCGCGAGCTCGGCGCGGCCCATGACGTGCCGGCGCTCAGCTTCGAGGCCGCGCTCGCCGACCCATCGGTCGAGGCCCTCGTCTTCGCGCTGCCGCCCTCGCAGAACCTGCCGCTCGGCCGGTGGGCGCTCGCGGCAGGCAAGCACCTCTTCGTCGAGAAGCCGCTCGCCTTGTCGGTCGTGGACGGGGCGGCGCTCTGCGAGGCGGCCGAGCGGCACGACCGTCGCCTCATGGTCGGTCACATCCTCCAGTACCACCCGGCCTTCCTGGCGCTGCGCGACCTCGTCTGGGCTGGGCGGCTCGGGCGGCTTCTCTCCGTCGTGTCGACCCGGCTCGATCTCGGCCGCATCCGTCGGGAGGAGGACGCGATGTGGGCGCTGGCACCGCACGACTTGTCGATGATCCTGGCGCTCGTCGGGGCCGAACCCGCCAGCGTCGCGGCGAGCGGCGGCTTCCACACGCATCCCGCGATCGCGGACGCGACGCATCTCGAGCTCGGCTTCCCCGGCGGGTTGCGGGCCGAGATCCGCTCCTCCTGGCTCCACCCCATCAAGGAGCAGCGGCTCGTCGTCGTCGGAACGGACGCGATGGCGGTGTTCGACGATCGCGAGCCCTGGGAGCGCAAGCTCGTGCTCACCCCCTCCCGGCTCGCCGGTGCGGCCGAGGCGCCCGCCGCCGAGGGCGGCGAGCCTGAGCCGCTGCCGGTCGAGCCCGGCGAGCCGCTGAAGCGTGAATGCCGCCACTTCCTCGATTGCATCCGCACCGGCGCTCGGCCAATCACCGACGGACGGGAGGGCTTGGGGGTTCTCGCCGTGCTGGAGCGCGCGAGCGCGGCCCTGCGCGCGAGCCTGCCCCGCTGAGACCAGCCCGACGGACCCGCGAAGGTTCGACGAACAGGGCAGGGTAGGGGCATGACGAGCCGGCTTTCGGCGATTCCGTTGTTTCAGGACACCAGCCTCGACCTGGCGAAGTTCGAGATGCGCGTGCGCTTCCGCAACGTCGTGAAGGACGAGGTGATCGTCGACTTCGACGACCCGTCGAGCGACGTCTACGTGCTCCTGACCGGGGAGGTCAGGGTGCTGATCCGGACGCGGCTCGGGAAGGAGGTGATCCTCGGCGATCTGCGGGCCGGCTCGCTCTTCGGCGAGCTCGCGGCGATCGACGGGATCAAGCGCTCGGCGAACGTCACCGCGCTCACGCGCGGCAGCATCTGCTCGATCAGCTCGGCGGTGTTCCGCGAGCTCATCTTCACCGAGCGGGTGGTGGCGGACCGGATCCTTCGGCTTCTCACCCGGCGCGTGCGCGAGCTGGACGCGCGGCTCATGGAGCATCTCGTCCTCGACCTGCGCCACCGGCTCTATGCCGAGCTGCTGCGCCTCTCGATCACGCGCAGCGGACACGAGGCGCAGCGGGTCGTGACGCCGCCGCCGTATCACCACGTGCTCGCCGCCCGGATCGGTTGCCGGCGCGAGCAGGTGACGCGCGAGTTCACCACCCTGGAAAGCGAGGCGCTGATCGAGCGCACGCGCGGCGCGCTCATCCTGAAACGGCCCGATATCCTCCAGGCCCGCGTGACCGCGGCGCTCAGCGACGAGGCGTGAGCCCGCTTGCGTCGGGATGAGCGGGCGAGGTGGCGGGAGCGCGAACGCCCCACCCGTCGGCCGCGTGCCGCGGCCGCCACCCTCCCCTGAAGGGGAGGGATCGGAGCCTCTGGATCGCGGACGCGTGCGGAGCTGGCGCGCCGATGGCGTGAACCAGAGCAGCGGTGGTCGCGACCCGGCGTCTGACGGAGAGGCGCGCGGGATCCCTCCCCTTCAGGGGAGGGTGGGCGCGCAGCGTCCGGGTGGGGATAAGACCCGCTGCCGCTCACCACGGCGCGAGCGGGGGCCCAGGGTTCGGGGCGCGCGCGTCGGGATGCGGCTGGATCCCGGCTTGCGCCGGGATGAGCGGCGGGGCGGTGGGTCCGCTCCGACGATCCCGTCGGCCTGCTACTTCGTGATCTTCACCGAGACGGGGTCGCTGCCCGGAAACGTCTCATCCACGGCGTTGTCGAGCTTCTCGTCCAGGTTTTCCGGCGAGTTCTCGGGCAGGTCCTTGTCCTTGGGCCCGGCCGTGGTGCCGAGCCCGGTCCTCGTCGCGTCGGGCGTCTTCAGGTCGGCTTCGCTCATCGCGTTCCCCTCGCAGGACGATGGTCCCGTGAGAGGTCAACGCGCGCCGACCGCTCTCGATCCGGTCGCCGCTCAGGCCGTCGAGCGCATGTCGCGCAGGAGCGCGAGGTGCTCCTTGATCTGCCCCCGCGCCAGCTTGGCCACGTTCAGCACCTCCCGGTTCTTGCCCGACTTCAGGTAATCCTCCTGAATGGACAGCAGCATCTCGTGGCCTTCGGTCTGCGCCGTCACGAAGGCACGATCGAAGTCGGCCCCGGCCTTCATCTCCTTGAGCTTCGCTATCGCGGCTGCCGCCTTGGCGTCGGGCGCCGGCATCGTCATCGAGGGATTCATGGACTTCAGGATCTCGGCGATGGTGGTCTGTTCGTCGTGCTCGAACTGAGCGAATTCCTTGACGCGGGGAGCGCGCGCCTTCTGCAGGCCCTCATCCGCCTGGAGCAGCGAGGCATGACCCGCCATGGCGGTGCGGGTGGCGTA
>JAFAPJ010000607.1 GCA_019247255.1 Methylobacteriaceae bacterium
GGGATCGTGGACGAAGTTCGCGTAGCGTTCGGGATGCCAGCCCTCGATCCCGATCGCGAGCGGGATCAGCGCCAGGCCGCCGAGAAACGTCTCCCAGAACGCGATCGACGCCGGCGGCAGCTCACGCACGAGCGGACGCGAGATGACGGCCCCCCAGGCATGGGACGCGGTCCCGATCGCGACCGAGACGAGACCAGGCACGGCGCTCGCGTCCTCGAGGCCCGACATCTGCGGCAGGAACAGAACTGCGAGCCCGACGATGCCGAGCCCGACGGCGGCGATCCGCGGCGGGGTGATCCGCTCCTCCCCATAAGCCGCGCCGATGAGCGCGATCAGGATCGGCATGGACGAGAAGTTGATGATGGCCGACAGCCCCGACGGCGCGTGCGCGACGCCCCAGAACACGGCCGCGTAGCAGCCCGTCGTGATGAGAAGGCTCGCGGCGACGAGCCTCGCGGGCTGGCGCGTACGGAGGGACGCGCCGGTCAGCCGCGCGTACGCGAAGAACAGGAGCCCGGCCAGGACGAAGCGGCAGGCCGCGACCGAGATCGGCGACATGGCCGCAGCCGCCATCTTGGTGGGCAACCAGGTCAGGCCCCAGATCAGGCACATGGCCGCGAAGGCAAGGAGATGGGTCACGAGGCGCCTTTCGGGCCGGCGATCCGGCTTGCGCGTGCGGCCGCGTCGCAGCACGGCCCCTTGGAGATGGCGTCCAAGATCGACTAACCTGACCCCGCGTGGGCCCAGGGAGCCGCGCCGATCGCATCCGAGGAGCTTCCTGACCACATGGCGGACGCCGTCATCCCCATTCCGCAAAGCCCCCGTGCGGCGCGCGAAGCGGCCCGCCGCGCCCGCGATCTAGAACGCGGCTATGCGATCTCGCACAAGCGTCTCGCTCTCGCTTTCGCGGCCGAGGGCGCGATCGTCGCGACCTCGCTTGCCGGCGCCTGGCTCTTCGCCAGCATCTACAACGGCGGGGACCGGCTCGCGTTCTGGATGATGATGCTGGCGCCGGTCGCCTACGCGGTGATCGAGTTCAGCCGCGTGCCGCTCGCGGTCTCCATCCGGACGCAGCGATCGACGATCCTCAGGATCGTCGCGGCGCTCGGCGTCGCGGGCGCGGCGCTCGTGACCGTGAAGTCCATCTCCCAGCTCGGCGAGATCATGTTCCGCCCCCGCCTCACGGAGGCAGCGCGCGCCCACCAGGTCTTTCTCGACGCCAGGAACGCGCAGGGCACCCTCGACCGCCAGATCGCGGATGCCGACGCGGTCGTGACGCAGCGTACGCAGCAGCTCGCGGAGGCCGAGGCGCGGGTCAAGGCGGCGAACACCGAGCTCGGCGCCCTGCCGCCGCAACGCTGCTTCCGGGTGAGCTCGACGACGCCGGACGGACGGCGCGTGCAATCGACCCGCTGCAACACGGACCCCCGCACGGAGACCATGAAGACGAGCCTCGGAGCCGCCACCAAGGACCGGCAGGAGGCCTCGCAGCGGCTCGACGCCGCGCGGGTCGAGCGCGCCAAGCTCGATCGGCAGGCCGTCGATCGCCGCGTCAGCGAGCTTGAGGTCGCCTATCGCGACGCGATCACGCGCTCGCAGCTCCATTCCTTCACCGCCATGGTGTTCGGGAAGGACCCGACCCAGGTGACGGACGAGGAGATCCACCGCTTCCTGTTCATCTTCGTCTTCGTGCCGGCGATCGGCGCATCGCTCGCGTCCACGCTTCTCGCCCTGACCGCGATCGAGCGGGTGCGCGAGGAGGACGACGTCGTGCTCGACGAGAGCGCCGGGTCCTTCATCCTCGAGCCCTTCGCGGAGGAGATCATTCGTCAGGCCCGCGCCGAGGCCGAGCGCTCGGCCGCCTCGGCGATCGAGCGGGCGAGGCCGGCCGCAACCGTGGCGAGCCCGCAGCCGGCGGCGGCTGTCGGGGCAGCGGGCGGCCCGGCGATCGCCGGCGCCCCGCTCCGGGTCGTCGAATCCGGGCGCTGAACCGTGGAGCTTCCGGCAACAGCCGAAAATCGCGTCCTCGCGAACGCCGTCAACGCGCGGATCAAGTCCGAGGCGCGGCGCCAGAACGCGCAGGCCGCCTTCTGGCGGCTGCTCGGCTGGGGAGCGCTGGCGCTCCTCTCGGGCGCCGGCATCGGGGCCGCCTGCTACGGCTACGCCTACCTGCACCCGCCGAACTCGACCGAGAACGTCGCGAAGGTCGTGGCCGAGGCGCTGTCCGCCGTGACCTTCAAGACGGAGGGCACGGTGAAGCTCGATCCGGAGGCGAAGCTCGCGCTCGCGACGCGCTCCGATATCCCTACGCCGACGCCGGCGCAGCTCGGCGCCGGCGCGACGCCCGAATCGAAGGCGACGGTGCTCACGAACTTCACGGTCTTCAAGAACGTGCCCTTCGGGCAGGGCCAGGTCGTGACGGGCTGGAACTTCTCCTCCGGCGAGCAGAAGACGCCCAACCACCAGTATTGCTACTATTCCGAGCAGCTCGACGGCACCTCCAAGGTCACGATCGACCTCGGCGAGAACGGCCGCGCCCTGCCGGTGACTCGCAATCGCACGAGCATCGATCCGACCCTCGCCGTGGCGAACTGCGTGTGGTTCAAGGGCTCGATCTAGCCGGGGCGTTCCGCCGCCGGCCAAGCTCGGGACGGACCGCGTGACCCTCACCCTCGACCAGGCCCAGACCCTCATTCGCGGCGCGCTCGACGAGGCCGGCCGGCGCAGCCTGAAGCCGCTCGCGGTCGTGGTGCTCGACCCCCGGGGCGCGATCAAGGCGCTGGCCTCGCAGGACGGGACCTCGCTTGCCCGCGAGAAGATCGCGTACGGGAAGGCGTACGGGGCGCTCGCCATGGGGCTCGGATCGCGCGCGCTTCATCGCCGGGCGGAGGAGCAGCCCTATTTCGTCCAGGCGGTGAACGGGCTCGTCGGGGGCGCGCTCGTGCCGGTGCCGGGCGGCGTGCTCGTGCGGGACGCGTCCGGCGCCCTCCTCGGCGCCGTGGGCATCTCGGGCGACACGTCGGACAACGACGAGGCGGCGGCGCTCGCGGGGATCGCGGCGGCGGGCCTCTCGGGCGAGACCGGCTGAGGCTCGGCTCAGCCTCGGCGGGGGTTCGGCGCGCCGTCCCCGGCCGATTGGCGGATCGCCTTCCAGCTGTTCGACTGGCTGATCATCTTGCGGATCTGACCGAGGGTCTGGCTGGCGTCGGCGGCCGAGAGGTCGCGTCGGAGCACCGCCTCGGCCTCCGCGAACTTGCCCTTGAGGCCGAGCACGAGCGCGTAGTTCTGGCGCACGCGCGCGTCGGCCCGCGGATCGGCGGCCGCGCCGCGCAGGATCGTCTCCGCCTCGTCGAGCTTGCGGGCGAGCGCGTAGGAGAGGCCCTGGTTCGACAGGACCGACGGCTCGCCCGGCACGATCTTCAGGGCGGCCGCGTAATAGCCCTGCGCGGCGTCGAACTCCCCGAGCTGGTCGGCGACCGTGCCCTGCACGGAGAGGATCCGCCAATCGGGCCGCTCGGGCAGGTGCGCGCGGGCCAGGACGTCGCTCGCTTCCTTGTAGCGTCCCGCATCGACCAGGAGCTTGCCGTAGGCGCCGAGCACGGCGAGGTCGCGCGGATTGCGGATCGCGACCTGCTGCAGGACGGCAAGCGCCTGGGGCGATTGGTTGAGCGCGCGCAGGACCCGAGCGTATTCGAGCGCGGTCGGGACGTCGTTCGGGTTGCTGTCGTAGCGATGTCCGAGCGCCTCCGAAGCGGCGCGCAGCTCGGCGTCCGACTTGCCGGCGACGCCGGCGCTGAGCGACCCTGTCGTGTCCGGGCTTCGGGACAGGCAGCCGCCGAGGCTCACGGCGAGCGCGGCCGCCGCGACGAGGTTCAGCGTTTGCCGGAACCCGAGCCTCATGACACTTCCCCCCGGACAGCTCCTCTCGCCGTAGATCGTTAACCCTAACGCGCCGTTAAGCGGCGCCCGGACCGACCATGCTCGACCCTGCCCTCGCCCCCTCCCCGACGGACGACGCGATCCCGATCCACCTCGTGCGAGCGGCAGGGCTCGAGTCGCTCGAGCTGCCGGCCGCGGCCCGCGCCTTCGCGGCCGCGACCGGGTTCGACCCGAAGGCCGGCAAGCTCCTCGTCTGCCCGGACGGCGAGGGCCGCATGGCCTGCGTGCTCCTCGGCCTTGGCCCGGATGCCGATCCCTTCGCCGCCGGACGCCTCGCGACCGAGCTTCCGGCCGGGACCTACCGGTTCGCTGCCCCGCCGGACGACCCGGCGCTCGCGACGCTCGCCTTCCTGCTCGGGCGCTACCGCTTCACGCGCTACCGCGACCGCCCCGCCCCTGCGATCCGGCTCGTGCCGCCGGACGGGGCCGACCCCGCGGAGGCCACCCGGATCGCCGGGGCGGTCGCGATGGGTCGCGACCTCGTCAACATGCCGGCGAACGAGCTCGGACCCGACGGGATCGAGGAGGCGGCCCGCCGCCTCGCGGAACGGCACGGCGCCGCGATCTCGGCCATCGTCGGCGACGACCTCCTCGACGCGGATCTCCCGATGATCCACGCGGTCGGTCGGGCGTCCGACCGGGCGCCGCGCCTCATCGACCTCAGCTGGGGCGAGCCGGACGCGCCCCGCGTCACGATCGTCGGCAAGGGCGTCGCCTTCGATACCGGCGGTCTCGACATCAAGCCCTCGGCCGGCATGCTGCTCATGAAGAAGGATATGGGCGGCGCCGCCGCGGCGCTCGCGCTCTTCGACATGGTGATCGGAGCCCGGCTGCCCGTGCGGCTCAGGGTCCTGATCCCGGCCGTCGAGAACGCGATCTCGGGCAACGCCTTCCGGCCGGGCGACGTCCTGCGGAGCCGGGCCGGGCTCAGCGTCGAGATCGGCAACACGGACGCCGAAGGCCGGTTGATCCTCGCGGACGCGCTGACGCTCGCGGACGAGGAGGAGCCGGAGCTCCTCGTCGATTTCGCGACCCTCACCGGCGCGGCGCGCGTCGCGCTCGGGCCCGACCTGCCCCCGCTCTACACGGCCGACGAGGCGCTTGCGGCCGACCTCCTCCGGCTCGGGGCTGCCGTGAACGATCCAGTCTGGCGCATGCCGCTCTGGGCGCCCTACCGCCGCATGCTCGATTCGAAGGTCGCGGACACGAACAACGTCTCGTCGGGCGGCTTCGCGGGCTCGGTCACGGCGGCGCTCTTCCTTGCGCGCTTCGTGAAGGCCGCGCGGTCGTATGCCCATCTCGACATCTACGCCTGGACTCCGAGCGCGCGGCCGGGTCGGCCCGAGGGCGGCGAGGTGCAGGGCGCGCGGCTTCTCTACGCCTATCTGCGAGAGCGCTTCGGCCGCTGAAAGGACGTTGCGGGACGAGGTCGGACGGGTCCACATTCGCGGGATCAGGGAGGAGCTGCCGTGATCCGCTCAAGCCTCGTCGCCGTCCTCGCGCTGGCCTCGGGCGCCGCGCTCGCCCAGCCCTGGGTCCCGTGCGAATGCCGCTATCGCGGCGAGCGTTTCGAGCTCGGCTCCGTGATGTGCCTCGCCGATCCGAACGGCGGCACGATGCTCGCGCGCTGCGACATGTCCCAGAACGTCACGACCTGGACGGTGCTGGGGAAGAGCTGCCCGAGTGCGCGGCTGAAGGGCGGCCCCGTCGCGCACCAATCCTCAACCGCGGGCTGAGACGATCAGCCGATGAACCTGACCCTCGACCCGCGGCTCACCCCTGCGCGGCCCGACCTCGCGGACGAGCGCCTGCGCGGACGCGTCGAGGCGACGCGTTTCACGGCCGGCGAGCGACGGCGCGTGACGGCGCCCTCGGCTCCCTTGCGGCGGAGCCCGGGCCCCGACGCGCCCCTCGACACGGAGGCGCTCTGCGGCGAGGCCGTGCGGGTCTTCGAGGAGCAGGACGGCCAGGCCTGGGGACAGCTCGTCCGCGACGGCTATGTCGGCTACCTGCCGGGCGCCGCGCTCGGACCGGACGGGCCCGAGCCGACCCATCGGGTCACGGCCCTACGCACCTTCATCTATCCTGGCCCCTCCCTCAAGCTGCCGGCCTTCGGGCATCTCTCGCTCGGCGCCGGCGTCACGCCCGAGCCCGGCGAGGGCGATTACGTGCGGGCGGCGGGCGGTTTCGTCTTCGCCGGGCACCTCGCACCGGCCGACCGGCACGCGCCCGACTTCGTCGCGGTCGCCGAGCGGCTTCTCGGAACGCCCTACCTGTGGGGCGGCAAGAAAAGCCTCGGGCTCGATTGCTCCGGCCTCGTCCAGCTCGCGCTCGCGATGGCCGGGATCGCCGCGCCGCGCGACACGGACATGATGGAGCAGGCGCTGGGGCAGCCGGTCGAGCTGCGCCCGGATCTCGGCGGGCTGCGGCGCGGCGACCTCGTGTTCTGGCGCGGTCACATGGGGATCATGCAGGACGAGGCGCGGCTCCTCCACGCGAACGGCCATCACATGGAGGTCGCCTCCGAGTCGCTCGCCGAGGCCGAGCGCCGCATCCGCGAGAAAAGCTTCGGCCCCATTACCTCCGTGCGCCGCCTCGGGTGAGCCGTCACGCCGACCGCGCCGCGGGCGCCACACCGGCCCGTCAGCGCGCCGAAGGCCGGATCGAGATGGCGTTCCGCCGCGAGGGCGAGCGGACCCTGCTCGATCGCCTCGCCGAAGCCGGACCCTGCCGCCTGCGGCTGTCCCGGAGCCACGGCCCGGTGCCCGAGGGCGTCATCGTCAACACGGCGGGCGGCCTCGTCTCGGGCGACCGCGTCCGGGTCGCGGCGACGCTCGGCCCCGGCGCGGCTCTGACGCTCACGAGCGTCGCGGCCGAGAAGGTCTATCGCTCGCTCGGCCCCGTCACGGAGGTCACGACCGAAGCCGTGCTCGGCGAGGGCGCGCGGCTCGACTGGCTGCCGCAGGAAACGATCCTCTTCGACGAGGCGCGGCTCGCCCGCAACCTGGACGTCACCATGGCCGGCAGCGCGACCGCGACGCTCGTCGAGGCGACGGCCTTCGGGCGTCAGGCGATGGGCGAGATCGTGCGGCACGGCGCCTTCACGGAGCGCTGGCGGATCCGGCGCGACGGCCGCCTGATCTTCGCCGACACGATCCGGCTCGAGGGCGCCATCGCCGATCGGCTGGAGCGCCCGGCCCTCGGCGGCGGCTGCCGCGCGGTGGCGACCCTCCTGCACCTCGCGCCGGACGCGCCCGCTCGGCTCGACGAGGCGCGCGCTCTCCTCCAGGCGAGCGTCGCGCCCTGCGCCGCCTCCGCCTGGAACGGGCTCCTGCTCGTGCGCTGGCTCGCGCCCGAAATCGGCGCGTTGCATCGCGACCTGGCACGCTTCATGACTGCTTTCCGAGGTGCGGCGCTTCCGCGCGCCTGGCAGACGTGAGGCGGGCTTGGGGCTGAGATGGGGCACGGGAGGCCGGCGGTGACGGTGCGGCGCGAGGCGAACGGGCCCGTCCTCACCGTCGTGATCGACCGGCCGGAGGCCCGCAACGCCGGCGATCCCCAGACCTGCGCGGCTCTCCTCGCGGCCTTCGAGTCCTTCGAGAGCGACGATGCGCTGGCGGTCGCCGTTCTGACGGGCGCAGGCGGGCATTTCTGCGCCGGCTACGACCTGAAGGCGCTGAGCCGCGGCGTGCCGTATTCGGCCGAGGGTGACGGCCTGATGGGGCCGTCCCGACGGCTCCTGTCGAAACCCGTCATCGCGGCGGTCGAGGGTTACGCCGTCGCGGGCGGGCTCGAGCTCGCGCTCTGGTGCGACCTCAGGGTCGCGGGCGAGAGCGCGACCTTCGGAGTGTTCTGCCGCCGCTGGGGCGTGCCGCTGGTGGATGGCGGGACGGTCCGCCTGCCGCGCCTCATCGGCCAGAGCCGCGCGCTCGACATGATCCTGACCGGACGGCCGGTCGGGGCCGCCGAGGCGCTCGCCTTCGGTCTGGCAAACCGGGTCGTCCCGACCGGCGAGGCGCGAGCCGAAGCCGAGCGGCTCGCTCACGAGCTCGCCCGCTTCCCGCAAGGCTGCCTGCGCGCCGACCGTGCCTCGGCCTACGCCCAATGGTCCGAGACGCTGCCTGCGGCGCTCCTCCGCGAGGGGCGGGACGGCGAGCCCGCGATCCGGCAGGAGGCGGGGGCCGGCGCCGCGCGGTTCGCCGACGGGCTCGGCCGCGGCGGCGATTTCGGTCGGATCTGAGGAGGACCCATGAACCTGACGCCGCGCGAGAAGGACAAGCTGCTCGTCGCCCTCGCCGCCATGGTCGCCCGCAACCGCCTGGCGCGGGGGGTCAAGCTGAACCATCCGGAGGCCGTCGCGCTGATCACGGATTTCGTGGTGGAGGGCGCGCGGGACGGCCGCACGGTCGCCGAGCTGATGGAGGCCGGGGCGCATGTCGTCACGGCCGATCAGGTGATGACCGGCGTGCCGGAGATGATCCACGACATTCAGGTCGAGGCGACGTTTCCGGACGGCACCAAGCTCGTGACCGTGCACCACCCGATCCGCGGCGCCCCCTCGGCCGAGGTGCCGGGCGCCGTCACGACGCCGCCCGGCGACATCCTGTTCCACGAAGGGGCCGAGCGGG
>JAFAPJ010000679.1 GCA_019247255.1 Methylobacteriaceae bacterium
CTCATCGGCTCTTCGCTGACGCCCGTGAGCCTGCCGATCATCGACGTCGCGGCCGAGGCGAAGGTGCCGAATATCAGCCTCGCAGCCTCCTACGTCCTCGTGCAGCCCATGGACGAGAAGAAGCGCTGGGTGTTCAAGGTCGTCCCGAACGACGACATCATGGCGCGCGCCATGCTGCGCTACATCGCCAAGACGGGCGCCAAGACGATCGGCTATATCGGGGTCTCGGATTCCTACGGCGAGGGCTATTACGCGGTCATCGCCGATCTCGCCCCGCAGCTCGGGCTCGCCGTGACCACGAAGGAGGTCTACGCCCGCTCCGACACGAGCGCGCACGGCCAAGTGCTCAAGGTGATGGCGACGAAGCCGGACGCGGTCTTCATCGCCTCCGCGGGCAGTCCCGCGGTCCTGCCTCACAAGCTCCTGCGGGAGCGGGGCTACAAGGGCCCGATCTACCAGACGCACGGCGTCGCGCTCGACGACTTCCTTCGACTCGGCGGCAAGGACGTCGAGGGGACGATCTTCGCGGGCGAAGCCTTCACGGTCGCGGACGACCTGCCGGCCGACAGTCCCTTTCGCAAGGCCGTCGCCGGGTTCGTCGACGCGTATCGCGGCGTCCACGGGCAGCCGCCCTCCATCTTCGGGGCGCACCTCTCCGACGCGATGCAGCTCGTCGTGCGTGCCGCGCCCGAGGCGATGAAGGCCGGAAAGCCCGGCACGCCCGAGTTTCGGGCCGCGCTCCGCGACGGAATCGAGCGGCTGCGGGAGGTCTATCTCAACAACGGCCTCGCCACGATGAGCCCGACCGACCACAACGGCTACGACGAGCGCTCCGCCTTCATCATCAAGGTCGAGGACGGGAAGTTTCGCCTGGTGAAATGAGGCACGGCGGCCGGCGCGTGGTTGCGAGGCGAGGGGGCGGAGCTTAGGACGGCGACGGTCGCCGGGTACAGCTCCGCATGAAAATCGCTCGTTGGGAGAACAGCCTCACGCTGCGGGACGGAGGCGCGGTCCGGCCGACGGGCAAGCTTAGGATTGATCGTCGGCGCGAGCTGCCCCTCCCTGCCATCGCGGCGACGCGATGGCCCATGCCCGACGGCACGCTCTATCGCGACACTGTCTACGATCGGCTCGGAGCCGACGCGGCGGGTTGCCGGACGTGAGCGAGGCCGTTCAACGCGAGGCGCAGCCGGCCGGTCCGGCATCCCGAACGGATCGCGGCCTCCTCGACAGCTCGTCCGCTCGCGGACCCTCCTTCGACTGACGATCATGCCGACCGAACCCAAGCACGTCGCCGTCCTGATGGGCGGCTGGTCCGCCGAGCGCGAGGTGTCGCTCAACACGGGGGCCGGCTGCGCCCGCGCGCTCGAGGGCGAGGGCTTCCGGGTGACGGCGCTCGACGTGCAGCCCGACGTCGCGCAGCGGCTGCAGGAGCTTCGTCCGGACGTCGCCTTCAACGCGCTCCACGGCCGCTACGGGGAGGACGGGACCATCCAGGGCCTGCTGGAGCTCCTGCAGATCCCCTACACGCATTCCGGCGTCCTCGCCTCCGCGCTCGCCATGCACAAGGAGAAGGCGAAGAACGTCCTGGCGGCTGCCGGCGTCCCGGTTCCGGACGGGCTCATCGTCTCCCGCCATCGCGCCGCGACCGAGCACGTCCTGCCGCCTCCCTACGTGGCGAAGCCCGTCAACGAGGGGTCGTCCGTCGGCGTCATCATCGTCCGCGAGGACCGGACGCATCCACCCCAGGAGCTCGGCCGGGACGATTGGGCCTATGGCGACGAGATCCTGGTCGAGCGTTTCATCGCCGGGCGGGAGCTCACCTGCGCGGTGATGGGGGACCGGGCTCTCGGCGTCATCGACATCCGCCCGGCGACGGGCCTCTTCTACGATTACGACGCCAAGTATGCCGAGGGCGGTTCGGTTCACGTCCTGCCCGCCGACCTTAAACCAAATATTTACCAGCGGGTCCAAGAGTTGGCGTTAACGGCGCATCAAGCACTGGGCTGCCGCGGCGTGAGCCGCACCGATTTCCGTTACGACGACACGCCCGGGGGAACGGGCGAGCTCGTCGTGCTGGAGGTCAACACGCAGCCCGGGATGACGGCAACGTCCTTGGTGCCCGAGATCGCGGCCCATGCGGGATTTGGCTTCGGCGAGCTGGTACGATGGATGGTGGAGGACGCGTCCTTGAACCGCTGATCGCCGGACACTCCGGCGGCGTCGCGGTCGGCCGCTCCCGTCCCACCCTCGCCGGGTCGTTCGCCCGGCTCGCTCCCTGGATCGTCGCGCCCCGCGCCATGCTGGGTCTCCGCCCGCGGCGCTCCGTCACCGTCCCGATCGCGCGGCGCCTGCCGGCTCTCCTGGGCACGCATCTCACCCTCGGCTTCTTCGGCGCCGTCTTCGTCTACGGCGCGGTCGTCGGTGGCCACGCGGACGATCTCAGAGCCCATCATGGCGAGGTCCGGGACGTCGTCGCCCGCGCCCTCGGCTTCGGGCTGAAGAAGGTGACGATCTCGGGCCTGTCTGAGCTCGGCGAGCGCGAGGTCCTGGCGATCGCCGGCATCTCGCCCCGCGCCTCGCTGCCCTTCCTCTCGGTCCGCGACATCCGGGCCCGGCTCGAGGACGCGCCGCTCGTGCGGGGCGCCTCCGTGCGCAAGCTCTATCCGAACGAGCTCGCGATCAGCCTCGTCGAACGCAACCCCTACGCGCTCTGGCAACGCAACGGCGAGCTCAAGCTCGTCGCGGCCGACGGCGCCGCAATCGACGGCTTCCGCGACAAGCGCTTCGCGAAGCTGCCGCTCGTGGTCGGCGAGGGCGCGAACCTGAAGGCGTCCGAATACGCCGCCCTTCTCGAAGCGGCCGGGCCGGTTCGGGCCCGCATCCGCGCCGGAATGCTGGTGGCGGGGCGACGCTGGACGCTCAAGATCGACAACGGGCTCGACGTGCTCCTGCCCGAGACGGGCGCCGCCGAGGCTGTCGCGCGTCTCGTCCGGCTCGAGCGCGAGCAGCGCATCCTGGACAAGGACGTCCTCGCGGTCGACCTGCGGCTGCCCGACCGCGTCGTCGTGCGGCTGACGGAAGAGGCCGCCGCGGCCCGCGCCGAGCTCAACAAGAAGAAGCCGCAGCGCGGCCAGAAGGGGGTCGAGACGTGAGCCTGCGCGACCACGGTCTCACGCCCCGGCTGAAGCCGCTCTCGGCCCGCAAGAGCGCGACGCTCTCCGTCCTCGATGTCGGGACGAGCAAGATCGTCTGCCTGATCGCCGAGCTGCGCCCCGTGGGCGCCGGCGAGGCGCTGCCCGGTCGGACCCATTCGGCCCGGGTCGTCGGCATCGGCCACCAGCGCTCGCTCGGCCTCAAGAGCGGCGCGATCATCGACCTCGAGGCGGCCGAGACCGCGATCCGCGGGGCCATCCACGCGGCCGAGCGCATGGCCCGGGTCGAGGTCCAGTCGGTCATCGTCACCATGACGGGCGGCCGGCTCTCGTCCCACCATCTCGAGGCGAACGTGAACGTGCGGGCCGGCATGGTCTGCGCGAGCGATATCGGGCGCGTGCTCGAGGTCGCGAGCAATCACACGCTCCGGCCGGGCCGGGCGGTGCTGCACGCGCTCCCGACGGGCTTCACCCTCGACGAGCAGCGCAACGTCGTCGAGCCGACCGGCATGATCGGCGACCGGCTCGGCGTCGACCTCCACGTCGTGACGGGTGAGGCCGCGTCCTGCCGCAACCTGATGCTCGCGGTCGAGCGCAGCCATCTCAGGGTCGATGCGATCGTCGCGACCCCCTACGCCTCCGCCCTCTCCGCGCTCGCCGACGACGAGGCCGAGATGGGCGTCGTCGTGATCGACATGGGCGGCGGCACGACCTCGGCCGGCGTCTTCTCCGGCGGCCACCTCGTCCATGCCGACGCGGTCGCGGTCGGCGGGC
>JAFAPJ010000095.1 GCA_019247255.1 Methylobacteriaceae bacterium
CGGCGCCTCGCGGGTCTCCGGCCGCACGTCGGTTACCTGGCGGCGATCCGCTCGGCCCTGCCGCGAGACGGGATCCTCGTCGAGGAGCTCTGCCAGGCGGGCTTCGTGTCTTACCTCGCCTACCCGGTCTACACGCCGCACAGCTACGTCTCGCCGGGCTTCCAGGGCACGCTCGGCTTCGGCTTCCAGGCGGCGCTCGGCGTCAAGGTCGCGCATCCGGATCGGGCCGTCGTGTCGATCACGGGCGACGGCGGCTTCCTGTTCGGCGTGCAGGAGCTCGCGAGCCAGGCCCAGCACGGGATCGCGCTCGTGACCGTCCTGTTCAACAACGGCGCCTACGGCAACGTCGCGCGCGACCAGGAGACCCGCTTCGGCGGACGCCTCATCGCCTCCGAGCTCGCCAATCCCGATTTCCAGGCGCTCGCCCGGAGCTTCGGCGTCGCGTCCTGCCGGGTCGCCTCGGCGCCCGATCTCGAGGCGGCGCTCAGGACGGCGCTCGCGTCGGATCGCCCCCAGCTCATCGAGGTGGCGGTCGATCGGGCCGAGGAGGTCTCGCCCTGGCCGTTCATCCTGTAGCGGGCGGGGCCGGCTCTGCTCGGGTTCCGCCCCGGCGTGGCTCGTTCTCGGTTCAGGGACGGTTCGGTTCGCGCGCGAGGCGCCGGGCGAGCAGTTCAGCGAAGCGGGCCTCGTCGGCCGGGCTCACCCCAAGCGGTCCGCCCGGCTCGCCAAGAAGGACGAGCCCGTGCAGCCCACACCAGATGGCGCGGGCACATTCGGCAGCCTCATCGTCGGTCGAGCCCGCTGCGGCAAGGGCGGCGACCAGCAGATCGAAGCAGGCCTGGGCCTTGGGGTGCACGTGCGCGACGTTCTCCGGCCGCGTCACGATCGGCAGGAACATGACCCGGTAATGCGCGCCCTGACCGCGGCCGAACGCGAGATAGGCGCGCGCGAGCCCTGACAGATCGCCCGCATGGGAGATCAGGGCGGCATGCAGGAGCCCGAACCCTTCGCCGGCGAGAACGGCCAGCAGCTCTCCCCGGTCGCGGAAGTGGTTGTACGGCGCGCTCCGCGCCACCCCCGCGGCTGCGGCGAGCCTTCGGAAGGACAGCTCGTCTTCGCCGCGTCCAAGCTCGGCCAAGGCGGCGTCGAGCAGCGCACGCCTCAAGCCGCCATGGTGGTAGCGCCCGGACGAGCCTCCATCAGAGGAGGCTTTCGACATGGTTGACTTCTAGATGAGCAGCGCTCACACCGCAATCTGAGCGGCGCTCATATTTGGAGACGCAGGTGGCGAAGGTGGCGGTGGTGACGGGCGGCAGTTCCGGGATCGGCCAGCCGTTGTCTCTTATGCTTGCGCGGGACGGGTACGATCTCCTGCTTCTGAACCGGGGCGCGGCGCGTTCCGCCCCGCTGCTCAAGACGATCCGCGGCACGCGCCCGGACATCCGGGCCGACGTGATCGAGACGGACCTGATGGACCATGCGTCCATCCGGCGGGCCGCTGCCGCGGTCGCGGAGCGAGCACCGGCGGTCGCCGTGCTCGTCAACAATGCGGGGGTCCTCACCCGCCAGCAGCGGCTATCGCCGCAGGGGCACGACTCGCATTTCCAGGTGAATACCCTGGCTCCCTACCTGCTGATGAACCTGCTCCGGCCGCTTCTCGCGGCGGCAGGCCGCTCCCGTGTCCTGAACACGGGCTCGTCCGCGATGTCCGAGCCGTTCGTCGGCCCATTGAAGGTCGACGAGCTCAGCCGACCGCGGCGCATGGACATCTTGGGGGCCTATGCCCAATCGAAGCTCGCGCTCGCGGTGATCGGCGAGGAAGTCGCGCCGGACTTCGCCCGAGACGAGATCATCGTGCGCACCGCCTGCCCGGGCGCGAACCGCACGACCATGACGCGCGAGGGCGACGGCATGCCCTGGATTCTGCAGGCGCTCGTCCCGCTGCTGTTCGCTCCACCCGAGAAGGGAGTGGCGACGCTGCACCACGCGCTCGCCGGTGCCGATCTCGGGGAGCGGACCGGCATCTATCTGGAGAAGCGCAAGGTGAAGGCGCTGCCGGCCAAGGTCCGGGACCCGGACCTTCGCGCTCGGCTCATGAGCCTGATGCAAGCGCAAGCGGACGCTTAGCCGCCCTTCATCGTCGGGGCGAACCTGTCAGGTGAGCGCGGCGGGGAGCTTCAGGCGTCGAGGAGCCGGCCGGGCACGATCGGCGGGGCGTCGACGCGCTGGCCGGCCGCGTCGACTCGCCCGCGAGATGGACGTCGATCGCGTCGTCGGGCACCTAACGCCCGCCCTGGACCTGGGCGCGGACGCTCTCGGGGCCGCGGACGCCCGGCCGCACGTCGACCCGGCGCCACTCGAAGCAATGGAGCTTGTGCATCATCGGCTCGTCCGTCGACATGCGCATCAGCTCGCAATCCGTGCGCTGGTAGTCGATCTGACCGCAGATGGAATTGACCGGCATGTTGGGCAGCGTCTTGCCGTTCCCGTCGATGGGCAGGCAGTTCACCTGCTGGGACGGCGGCCGTTCCGCCGCCGGCAGGTCGAGCCAGGGGGGCCAGGGCCAGTAGCGCGGCTCCGCCTGGAGGGCCGACGCCTGCAGGAGGGTCGCGGCGAGCAGAATGGCTGCGGCGGGAAAGCGGAGTCGGATGGTCATCGCGGGCTGGCCGGAGCGGAGGCGTAGAAGGTGGCGGCGGCGGTGATCTCGTCGTTCCCCATTCGGGATGCGATCGCCTGCATCAGGGCGGCCGTGGTCTCCGAGCCCTCGGGCCGGGGAGCCGCCCGGAGCGCACGCAGCCGGTTCGCGAGGTAATCCGCATCCTGTCCGGACAGCGCCGGGACGCGCGGGATGCCGCCGCCTCCGGCCGGCCCGTGGCAGGCGCTGCAGGCGGCGATGCGGCGCGCGTCGTTCCCGGCCCGGTCGAGCGCCGCGCCTCGGGTGAGCGCTTCCGGCGCGTGGCCCGGGACGGAGCCCGCCGGCGACGCCTGCAGGCTCGCCGCGAAGGCCGCGACGTCGGCCCGGTCCTGGGCGCTCAGCGCCGCGGCGATCGACGCCATCACCTCGTTCGCGCGCGCTCCGGAGCCGTACCGCTGGAGCTGCGCCGCGACGTAGCGGAGGTCGAGCCCGGCCACGGCCGGCACGCCCGCCTGCCGCTCGGCTCCCGGAACGCCGCCGTGGCACGAGCCGCAGGGAGCCGCGCCCGCTTTCGTGCCCTCGCGCCAGATGGCCGCTCCGCGCGCCGGATCCGCCTCGGCGAGCGCGTAGGTCCAGTAGGCGCGGTCCTGGACCGTCGGGTAGAGCCGGACCGAGCCGTCCGCGAGCGACGCGGCCGCGACGGGGGCGCCGGCGGCCTTGCTGTCCTGGATCGCGAGATCGACGTTCACGGCGCGGATCGGGACGTCGAAATGCGCCTCGTGGCGGAGAAGCGCGATATCCGTCCGCAGGACGAGGACGAGGAAAGCCGCGACCGCGGCGGCGATGGCCGCGAGCGCGGTGACGTGGGGAAGCCGAAGCGAGCGCATGCCGTCCGGCCCGTCAGGTCAGCAGCCGGCCGGGAGCCCGCAGATACTGGCCCGTGACGGCAGCGGCGGCCCAGTACGCGAAGGCCCCGACGGTGCCGGTCGGGTTGTAGGCGGCGTTCTGCGGGAACACGGAGGAGCCGAGCGCGAAGACGTTCGGCACGCTCCAGGACTGGCCGTAGCGGTTGACGGCGCTCGTGCGCGGGTCGGCGCCGAGCGGGGTGCCGCCCGCGAGATGCGTCGTCTGATAGGGCAGGACCGAGAAGGGCCCCGTGCGCGGCGCGGGCTCGACGAGGGTCGCCCCCATGGCGCGCCCGATCTCGGCCGCCTTCGCGGTCACGTAGCGCGACATCGCGAGGTCGTTCGGGGTGAAGTCGAACGTCATGCGCAAAAGCGGCTGGCCGTAGGCGTCCCGGTAGGTCGGATCGAGGTCGAGATGGCTCGCGCGGGAGGGCATGGACGATCCCGTGATCTGGATCGGCATCGCATGGTTGTACCAGCGCCGCACCGCGTTCTTCCACTCGAGGCCCCATTGCGGCGTGCCGTGCGGGATCGGCCGGAACCGGATCGGCGCGCCGCCCGTCACCTGCACCTGCACGTAGGCGCCGCCCACGAAGCCGTGCGGACCGTGATCGAAGTTGTCCGAGTTGAAATCGTCCATCGTCACGGCGAGCGCGCCCGCGCCGATGAACGGGTTGATGTTGACGCTCTCGGGGAAGAACAGGGCGACGCTCGAGGTCGTCTGGTAGGAGAAGTTCCGACCGACGCCGCCGCGACCGGTCGCCGGATCGTAGGGATCCCCGATGCCGGACAGGAGCATCAGCCGCGCGTTGTTGATCGCAAAGGCGCACAGCACCACGAGGTCCGCCGGCTGCTCGACCTCCTCGCCCGCCTGGTCGAGATAGGTGACGCCCGTCGCGTGCCGTCGGTCGGGCGTGAGGTTCACCCGCAGCACGTGCGCGTGGGGCCTGAGCTCGAAGCCCGGAAGCTTCATGGCGGCG